>JAEZEU010000026.1 GCA_023432885.1 Pseudomonadota bacterium
TTGCCGAGAAACTGCGTCGGCACCTGGCCGGTCAGGCACAGCACCGGCTCGTTGCAGCCGAAGGCGGTGAGCAGCGCCGCGCTCGCATTGAGCACGCCGGGACCAGGCACCACACTGAACACACCGGGCCGTCCGCTGGCGCGCGCGTAGCCGAAAGCCATATAGCCGCAGGCCTGCTCGTGCCGTGCGCCGATGACCTTGAGCTGCGCCTGATGGAAGGCGTCGAACAATCCGTAGATCTGCGCGCCCGGCAAACCAAAAACGGTATCGACGCCGTGCGCCACAAGGCCGTTGACGATGGCTTCTCCACCGGACGCTGTGCTCATGCACTTATCCAATCCGTCAGGGTGTTTCGTCGACGACGCCGTTGCGCAGGATACCGACGCCTTCGGCCTCGACCTCGATGACGTCGCCCGGCTTGAGGTAACGTGGCGGATCGAATCTCGCCCCCGCGCCGGTCGGCGTGCCGGTAACAATGATGTCGCCGGGCACCAGCGTGGTGAAGGTCGATATGTAGTTGAGGAGGAAGCGGAAGCCGAAGATCAGACGCCCGGTGCGGTCGTCCTGCCGCGCCTCGCCATTAACGCGTGTCGTCAGACGGATGTCGGCGATCTGGGCGTGGTCGGTATAAGGCACCAGCCACGGACCCAAACTGCCGGTGGAATCGAAGTTCTTGCCCTGCGTCACGTTGAACTTCGCGTGCCGCACCCAGTCGCGCAGCGTGCCCTCGTTGCACAGCGTGATCGCCGCAATGTGGTCGAGCGCCCTGTCTTCCGGGATGTGCCGCCCGGGCTTACCGATGACAATGACGAGCTCGCCCTCATAATCGAGTTGCTGCGAGGCGCGCGGGCGCACCAGCGGCGTATTATGACCGACGAACGAGCGGGGCGTGCGCATGAACATGCTGGGATATTTTGGCGCGTCCTGTCCGTCCTTGTACTCGGCATTGCGGTCCGGGTAGTTCACGCCGATGCAGATGATCTTTTCCGGCGCCGGAATCGGCGTCAGCCAGCCGATCTCGGTGAGCGCATGGTCGGGCGCATGTTTTGCGCCTTCCTCGGCGAGCTTCATCAAGGCGCCGGCCTCGATCGCCTCTCGTAAGGTCGGATAGTCGAAGCGCGCGGAGAGGTCCACGATGCCGCGATCGGTGACGAGACCGTACTTGGTGATACCGCTGACGGTGTAGGTGGCAAGGCGAGGAGCTGTCATGGCGTTCAGTCCGCTACTAGCACGTCGGCGACGAATTGCGGTTCGCGCACGGTCTGGCCCGTGAAGGGCGAGCCCTGCTCGAACCAGGAACGCGGGGCAGGCGCGCCCCACAGGGTCTGCCGGCGCGGATCGCGCAGGGACCAGCGCAGCGGTTCATGGTCGTGATCTCCGGTAAAATAATCGCTGGTGTAGAGCTCGAGGCGATGGCCGTCGGGGTCGCGCACATAAAGGAAGAAGGCATTCGAGATGCCGTGTCGGCCCGGACCGCGCTCGATGTTCTTGAGATACCCGCTGGTTGCCATGACGTCGCACAGATGCAGGACGTTCATTGCCGTCGGCACCCAATAAGCAAAGTGATGCAGGCGAGGGCCTTGGCCGTTGGTGATGGCGAAATCGTGCACATTGCCCTTGCGATGCAGCCAGGCGGCCGCGATGCGGGCATTCGGCCCGTCTTCCTCGGCATATTCGGACAGGCGGAAGCCGAGCCGCGCATAGAATTCCATCGTGCCCTGAACTTCGGCGGCGAAGACATTGAAATGGTCGAACCGCTGCGGATGGCAACCCTTGTAGAGATCGTAGCGCCGCAAAAGATGCGGTCGCTTGTCCATCTTGGCATAGAGCTCGATCCGGAAGCCGAAGGGGTCGGTGAAGTGCAACGTGCGGCCCTGGAAAGGCTGATCGACGAAATCGTGTGCGATGCCGTTGGCGGAGAAGAAGGCGGCGGCCTTGTCGAGATCGCTATCGTTGCCGACTTTGAAGCCGAGCCGGTTGCAGGCGGGCGCGGTCGCCTTCCGTAGCACCAGCGAATGATGCTGGTGCTCCTCGCTGCCGCGCAAGTAAACCGCGTTGTTGTCGCGGTCTTCGACATGCAGGCCGATGGTGGTCTCGTAGAACTCTCGGCTGGTGTCGAGGTCGGTGACGTCGAGCACGGCGTGGCTGGATCGGATAATGTTGAACGGCGGGTCGAATACGTGTTTCGGAACGGGCATGGTTTCCTCGATGTATCGTTGTTGTTCCGGGGCGATGCGATGCATCGAGACCGGAACCTCGAGATTCCGGGCTTGGCTCTACGAGCCGGCCGCCTCCGCTTTCAGCACCTCGTGGATGTTGTTGCGCTTCCAGCTAGTCTCCTTGTCGTTGATCTGCATGTCGAACGAAAGTGCGAACCTGCTGCTTGCGAATACCGGATCGAGATGGGCCGAGAGCGCTTTGAAGATGTGTTCACCCGCCTTCTTGCGGGCAGCAAGGTCGCGGCCCTCGCCGAGCCGGAGCACCATCGACAGAAACGAGAGCTGCGGATTGCCGTCACCGATCGCGTAGTGCTCGCATCTGATGGCGCGGACACGAATTCCGCCGACCGGGAAGATGCCGGTTTCCACCGCCGCCTTGCGGACCCGTTCGACCACCTCGGCCATATCGACGCGCTTGTCGAGGTTGGCTGAATATTCGATGGTGAAATGCGGCATGGCGGATCACTCCCGATTATTCTTGTCGCTGGTTACGCGAAGTAACAGCTGACTGAACCGTAGGGGCCATAATCGGCCTGGATCGTGTCGCCCTTGCGAGTCTCGATCGGCCTGATGAACGATCCAGCCAGCACCACCTGGCCGGCTTCGAGCGAAAGTCCATTGGCGGCGATCTTGTTGGTGAGCCACGCCACCGCGGTCGCGGGATGGTTGAGTACGCCGGCGGCCAGCCCGGTCTCTTCCAGCTGACCGTTACGGTAGCACAGCGCGCCGACCCAGCGCAGATCAGCATCGAGCGGACGGATCGGCCGCCCGCCGAGTACGATGCCCGCATTGGCCGCATTGTCGGCAATGGTGTCGAAGATCTTGCGCGTCGCCTTGGTCTGCGGGTCGACGCGCTCGACGCGGGTGTCGAGGATTTCCAGCGCAGGCACCACGAAATCCGTCGCATTGAGCACGTCGAACAGGGTGCAGTTCGGGCCGGCGAGGCGCTGCTTCATGACGAAAGCAAGCTCCGCTTCGACGCGGGTGGCGATGAAGCGGTCTGATGGCACCAGCCCCCCGTCGGCAAAGAACATGTCATCGAACAGGATGCCGGAGTCAGGCTCGTCGATATTGAGCGCGCTCTGCATCGCTTTCGAGGTGAGGCCGATCTTGTGCCCTTTGACGACGCGCCCCGCCGCCACTTTCATCTCGACCCAGGCCTTCTGAATCGCGTAGGCATCCGCGATGGTGATGCCGGGATGCTCCAGCGAAAGCTGGGGGATCTGCTTGCGGGTCTTCTCCGCCCGGTCGAGCCGCTCGGCGGCGCTGCGAATTTCGTCTTGCGAGAGGGCCATGGGGAACTGCTAATAAAGGGTGCAGGCAGATGATTAACATGTTAAGTGTTTCTCTGCAAACCCTATTGTTCTTGCTGCGATGCAAACGGGAGACGCATGACTGGGAAAAGATCGCCCGATGATTCCAGTGCAACGCCGCCATCGGCAGCCCGTCGGCTGCCGATACGCGAGTTCTCCCGCTCGTTGCCGATGTCCCTGTTGCGCGCGCGTGAAGCCGTCATGCGCCGTTTCCGTCCCGCGTTGCGGATCCATGACCTCACCGAGCAACAGTGGCGCATCCTGCGCGCTCTGACGGCGGTAGAGGCCATCGAAGTCACCGAACTCGCGCGCATGGCTTTCCTGCTCGGCCCCAGCCTGTCGCGCATCCTGCGCGATCTCGAGGCGCGGCAATTGGTCGAGCGCAAGACGGCGGCAGTGGACCAGCGCCGCGCCGTCGTCTCGATCTCGGCCAAGGGATTGAAACTGATCGAGGCGGTGGCGCCGACCTCTGAGGCGATCTATGCGGAGATCACCCGCCGCTTCGGTGCGCGCAGACTTTCCGAACTGCAGGAGATGCTGGCCGCGCTGGAACAGAGTCTCGCCGACATGGAGGGCGCCGACAGCGATGACGGCGAGTGAGTGCAATTTTGCATGACGCCACGGGCGCGATGCATAGCCGGGCTGCAAATGATTGCAATCATGCGGAAACAGTCGCTGGCGCAGTGGACATCGCCGCGATTTTTCGCTCAAAGTGCCGGACAAGCCGGTCAGCAAAACCGGCGCCGGGAGTAGGCTGCGCTGCACTGAGACGCGGCTGGTATCGCAACAAGGAACGCGACTGAAAATCCGGACATGGTCACCATCAAGGTCAATAACCTCATCGATTTCGTCGCGGACGTTTTTTCCCACGCCGAATCTTCTCCCGAAGAAGCAAGGCGCATCGCGACCTATCTCACCACCGCGAACCTCACCGGCCATGACAGCCACGGCGTGATCCGCGTTCCCGTCTACATCCGCTGGAAGAAAACGGGCAACGTCGTTCCCAACCAGACGCCGGAGATCGTCGTCGATACGCCGTCGCTCGCAGTGGTCGATGGCAAGTTCGGTTATGGGCAGACCGTCACGCCGTTCGCGGTGAAGACCGGCATCGAGAAGTGCAGGAAGGCCGGGCTTGCTTCCGTGGCGCTGCGCAATGCCGGCCACATCGGCCGCGTCGGCGACTGGGCGGAGATGGCCGCCGCCGAGGGGCTGGTTTCGGTGCACTTTGTCAACGCCGCGGGCTCGCTGCTGGTCGCGCCGTTCGGCGGCGTGGAGAAGCGGCTGTCGACTGCGCCGTATTGCGTCGGCATTCCCCGTGCAGGGCAGGACCCGATCGTGCTGGATTTTGCGACCTCGGTCGTTGCCGAGGGCAAGGTGCTGGTGGCGAGCCGCGGCGGCAAGAAGCTGCCGAAGGCCGCGCTGATCGATTCCGACGGCACGCTCAGCGAAGAACCCAGTGTGCTCTACGGCCCGTATACGCCGGATGGTCCGCGCGACCATACCAAGGGCACCGGTGCGATCCGCGCCTTCGGCGAGCACAAGGGCTCCGGCCTTGCCTTCATCTGCGAGTTGCTCGGCGGCGCGCTCACCGGCACCGGCGCCACCTCGGGCGGACGGCGTTTCGCCAACGGCATGCTGTCCTTCTACATCGACCCGAAGGTGGTCGACACCTCCAACTTCTTCGACGGTGAGATCACCCGCTATGTCGACTTCATCCGCGCGACAAAACCTGTCGCCGGAGTCGATGCCGTGCTGATCCCCGGCGATCCCGAGCGGAAGACCCGCGCCGAGCGCATCAAGAACGGCGTGCCGCTGCCTGACGACACTTGGGCGGCGATCGTCAACACCGCGCGCGAGGTCGGCGTCAGCGAGGTCAACATTCAGCGGGCGACGTCGTGATTTTCCCTCATTGCGAGGAGAGTAACTACGAAGGAATTCATAGCGCCTCGCGCGCATCAATGGATTGCTTCGCTGCGCTCGCAATGACGGTGAACGGAATTCAACTGGAGGAATGAAGTGGTTAACAACAACGTCAAGAAAGTATGGGCTTCGGGCAAGGCCGTGGTGAACGCCTGGCTGGCGATTCCGTCCGGATTCTCCGCCGAAGTCATCGCCCAATGCGGCTTCGACAGCGTCACCGTCGACATGCAGCACGGCGTGCAGGACTATCTCTCGATGGTGCAGTGTTTCCAGGCCATGAACGGCCATCCGGTGACGCCGATGGTCCGCGTGCCCTGGAACGAGCCGGGCATCATCGGCAAGGTGCTCGACGGCGGCGCCTATGGCGTGATCTGTCCGATGATCAATACACCGCAGGAAGCGAAGAACCTCGTCTCCTACTCGAAGTATCCGCCGAAGGGCGTGCGCTCCAACGGGCCGATCCGCTCGGGCATGTACGGTTCCGCCGGTACCTACCAGAAGACTGCGAATGACGAGATCGTGCTGCTGCCGATGATGGAGACCAAGACCGCGGTCGAGAACATGGAAGCGATCCTCGACGTCGAGGGCATCGATGGCGTCTATATCGGCCCGTCCGACCTCGGCTTCTCCTACGGTCTCGTGCCGAAGCTCGACCGTGACGAGCCCGAAATCTTGAAGATCTACGAGAAGATCATCAAGGAGTGCGGCAAGCGCGGTCTCAATCCGGGCATCCATTGCTCGGGCGCGGAAGGGGCGGTGCGCGCCATCAACATGGGTTTCAAGCTCGTTACTCTCTCGAACGAGAGCGGCTTGATGATGACCTATGCCAAGATGCAGGTGAACCAGACCCGCAAGGAGTCGGGCGGCAAAGCTTGACCAAGGCGAATTGCGATCAGCGAATGGCGTATAGGGGTTAGTGAGCGGCGCGATATCGTCTACAATTGACCACTCGCCACTCGCTATTCGCCACACTGCCAAGGAGACCCGTCATGGCCCCGGCACCCGTGATTCGACTGCATCCCGACGACAGCGTGTTGATCGCGCGATCGAGCCTGCCGCCCGGGCTTGTGGTGGCCGATGGCGTCACCACACTCGAGCGGATTCCGGCCGGCCACAAGGTGGCCATCAAGCCGATCGCGGTGGGCGAGCCGGTGCGCCGTTATGGACAGATCATCGGCTTCGCCACCGCGCCGATCGTTCCGGGCCGGCACGTGCACACGCAGAATTGCGGCATGGGCGACTTCGCCAAGGACTATGCCTATGGCGTGGACGTCAAGCCGGTGCCGAACTTCGATCTGCCGGCGACTTTCGACGGCATCCGCCGCCCCGACGGACGCGTCGCCACGCGCAACTATATCGGCATCCTCACCTCGGTGAATTGCAGCGCGCATGTAGCTAGCCTTGTCGCGGATGTCTTCAGGAAGAATCCCTTCACCGGCGATAATCCGCTGGCCGATTTCCCGAATGTCGACGGCGTGGTCGCGCTGACCCACAAGACCGGTTGCGGCATGACACAGAACGAGCCGCTGGCGCTGCTTCGCCGCACACTCGGCGGCTATGCGCGGCATGCGAATTTCTCTGCGGTGATCGTGCTGGGCCTCGGTTGCGAGGTGAACCAGATCGGCGGGCTCATGGAAGAGCAGAAGCTCGCCGGCCGCCTGCGCGCCATGGACATCCAGGAAGTTGGTGGTACCCGCAAGACCGTGGAGAAGGGCGTTGCCTTCGTGAAGGAAGCCTTGACCGACGCGAACAAGGTGAAGCGCGAGCCCGTGCCGGCAAGCGAATTGACGGTGGCGCTGCAATGCGGCGGCTCTGATGGCTACTCCGGCGTGTCGGCCAACCCTGCGCTGGGCGCGGCGAGCGATCTCCTGGTTCGTCATGGCGGCACCGTCATCCTCTCCGAGACGCCGGAGACCTATGGCGCCGAACATCTGCTCACCCGCCGTGCCGTCAGCCGCGAAGTCGGCGAGAAGCTGGTGGGCTTGATGCGCTGGTGGGAGGAATACACCCAGCGCGAAGGCGCGGAGATGAACGCCAATCCGAGCCCAGGCAACAAGGCCGGCGGCCTCACCACGATTCTCGAGAAGTCGCTCGGCGCGATGGCGAAGGCCGGCAGCACCAACCTGGTCGATGTGCTGAACTATGCCGAGCCCGTCACTAGGAAGGGTTTTGTCTTCATGGATACCCCGGGCTACGACCCCGTCGCCGCGACAGGGCAGGTGGCGGGCGGGGCAAATCTCGTCTGCTTCACGACGGGGCGGGGCAGCGTATTCGGCTGCAAGCCGGCGCCATCGATCAAACTCGCCACCAACACGCCGATGTACAAGCGGATGGAAGACGACATGGATGTCAATTGCGGCACCATCCTCGACGGCGAGGAGACCGTCCAGGAATGCGGCCAGCGCATCTTCGATCTCATGCTGAAGACCGCTTCCGGCGAGCCGACCAAGAGCGAGAGCTTCGATTTCGGTGGCGCGGAGTTTGCCCCTTGGGTGCTGGGCGCGACTATGTGAGGCGCGGCGAATCGCGAATGTGGAGCGGCGAATAGGGATGAATCCATTCACTACAAGAGACAGCGGAGTTCGCTGATTCAGTTTTGAAACAGCCCTCCAAACATGCCTTCCCGTTCCCACGGGGGTGAGTGCAATTCCGATTTACCTAGGTTTCAACAGGCGCGCTTCCGGAAAATAGTAAATTGTATTGGAGCTCCGCGCCTCCCGGCTCTGGCTGGAGCAAAACACCTGCAGCTCTGTCCTCACGGTCGTTTGACGGAGGGTCGTTCGAAGGGACCGGAACGCCTGCTTGCGTGTCCGCTTGAACCCTGTCGGAAACGGAGAAGCAATATGAACAAGATAGGAATACTTGTCGCAACGGCGCTACTGGCGGCTTCCGCAAGTCCCTCGATGGCTCAGGAAGTGATCTACAATCCGGGCTACTGCGCGCAGTTCTATCCCAACGCAAACTGCCAGAACAAGGGACCGGGCAATCCCTACACGGGCTATGGCTATTACGGTGACCGCGCATGGCAGGGTAGCTACAATGGCCCAAGCTATGCTGAGCGGAATGGCTTCGTCTGCACCCCCGGCACCTGGTTCCGAGGCGCCGATGGCCGACCCCATCCCTGCCAATAGTCTTATCCGCAGGAAAGGCGCCTTCGAGCCGCCTTCCTGCCATCACAAGGGCGCGCGGAAGCAGCTCTAGTTTTTAGAAGGCCCTTGTCCTTGGGGAGAAGGTTTGTCCCGGCAGCCATTCGGGGGCTGTACCGTCACGTTGGCGGCCGCCTTCGCAGGCCGCCAACCAGGCGACGACCGCGCCGAGCAGTGCCGAAGCCGCAATCGAGAACGCCGCGATGATGCTGCTGCGCCGCGAGCGGGCAATGGCGGTTTTTGCGGCAGCCATGACGCTATCGACGCGGCGCTCGGCATCCTGGCCGCTAAGACCGGTTACAGCTCCCACCATCTGCACGAGATAGGTGCGGTCATCCGCGGAGACGCCGCTATGGCTGCCCGATGTCAGCAGAATTCGCCCGGCCTCCGCGCGCTCTTTCGCGGTCTCGGCATTGGCGTTGCGGCGAGTTGGACGGAACAGCCGATCGAGTTCGTAGCTCAACAACTGTTCTGCTGCCGTCGTTGACGGAGTGGTCTGTGAGGCTGTCTGCGTGGCGGCCGAACGTGATGCGCCGCCTGCAATAAGGGCGGCGATCAGAACAGTAAGCACGATGGCCATGGCCCAGGCGGCCAGGCCGTGCAGGCCATCCCTTCTTTCGGTTTCGCCTTGATCCGCAGGAGCCGTGTTCATTCGGATGCGGCCCGCAACGTATCCGCCGATACCGAAGCTGATCAAAGCCACCAATATCAGATAGATGCCGGATAGCAGCCATAGCGCGGCCGATGCGTCGCGCCACGTTGGCGCCGTCGATGCAACGCCCAATCCGATGGCAGTGCCGAAGGCGATCAGTACCGTAGAAAAGGCGGCGGCGATCAGCGCGCCCGCTACGGACGGCGTCCACGCCAGATAGGGGGAAGACGTCGCAAGTTCAGAAGAGGCCAGCTCTTCTTCCACGATAGTGCTCATGACAATGCTCATCGGAGCCCGAAGAAGGAAAGGATGGCGAGGATTACGACGATCAATCCTACAAGGTAGATGAGCTGGTTCATGATAACTCCTGTCTGCAAATGACGAACTATTCGCGAACTATTTAGAGGAAGGTCCGGCGGCTGCCTCGGCCACGCGGGTTAACTTATCGGACAGGTCGCGGGCGGCGGACTTCAGTCCCTCGGTGGTAAGGCCTTGCTTCTGCGCTTCGTCCGCTGCGGCGTCGGCCACTTTCCTGCCGATCTCGGTGGCGCGCTCCACCTGTTCGCCAGCGAGTTCGCTAGCCTTTTGTTTGACGAATTCGCTGCTTTCCCCGAGATAGTCGGCTTCCACCTCGGTCGTGGGCAAGGAAGCCGCGATCGCGGCGCCAACGGCAAGACCCACCGCGCCGATCGCGAGGGGCTGCGATTTGAATATGTCGGTCAAACTTTCGCGGGCATCGCCAAACACATTGGCTGCTCGATCGGGCAGATCCTCGGCGTAGCCTGCAGCATCGCGGACGAGTCGTTGGCCGGCTTCCGTGATACGGCCAACGACCCTGTCGCTGCCGCGGCGGAGCGTGTCCGCCGTGTCGCTCAGGCCGTCGCGGGCCGCCCGGCCACCTGAACGGACGTTGGAGGACGTACCTTCCCAGGCGTCTCGCGCGGCATCCGGCAGGCGATCGATTTTGCTTCGCCGTATCAATTCCGCGCCGCGTTCCGTCCGGCTCGCGAAAAGCCAGGCCACACCCATGCCGATCAGGGCGGCCGATATTGGATTGTTTCGCGCAGCTTCACCGAGGTCCCGGATGAACCCGCCCGCGCGTTCGGTGGCTTCAGTCATCGCATCATCTCCTTCGCCGCGATCTTGTCGCGCTGGAATTGTTCGAGAGTTACGGACGGCTTGAGGGCGTCGCCCGAAGTCCTGCTTATGCCGATCCCGATCAGGATCGCGCCCAGCAGCAGCGCAGCACCGCCCGTCAGCAGATACGCGATCGGATCGGAGAAGCCGGCGTGCATGAGCCCCGCTGCCGCTGCGAACAGCAGCAGCACGAGGGCAGGGATCAGGATGACGGCGCCAGCGCCCATCAATATGGCCGCCCGGCCGACCTGGCCGGCCTTGCTGGACAGCTCGGTTTTGGCGAGGTCGAATTCATTTCCGATCAGCTTGGCGAGTTGTCCAAGAACGTCGCTAAGAAGCTCGGGAATGGTGCGCTCGGTTCTCGGGATCATGGCCATCACCCAACGTAATCCGCACTGGAGGGACGGGGCTGCGTGCGAAACTCCGTGGGATCGCGCCGCTCCTGATACCCGCGATACTCAGCGGGGGATCGGGACTCCGCGGGGGATCTGGGTCGCTCGTCCGCTGAAGTGCGATAGGAGGAGTGTGCGCCGTCCGGAGAACTCTTCAGAAAACGCACGGCGAGAAAGCCAGCCAGCGTCGCCAGGCCGAGAAATGCCGCAGGTTGTCTGCGCGCGAAGTCCTTTGCCCCATTCACAAGATCGCTGAGGTCGCCGGTTCGGATGGAGTCGGCGACGTTTTCGACCTGGCTCGCAGCCTTGCGGATATACTTGCCGGCGATCGGAAGTTCGGTGTCGAATTCCCGCGAGGCGCGGCGCAAAACCTCCGCAAGATTGCCTACATATTCCGCGCCGGCCCCCTTTTGCTCTGAAACCGTCTGCTGGATCTTGTCCGTCGCCTGAGACGCTGCGTCCCGCGCTACGCCGGCCAGTTCGGAGGCCTGCTCCTTGATCTTGTCGCCGGATGCCTCCGCGAAGTCCGCGGCTTTCTCCTTGAACTCCTGGCCGGTCGAAGACGCTTGTTCGCGCACGTTGCGGGTCGCATCGGGGCCGGTCTTGCCACCCTGTCTTGTAGTTGTCCCTGGGAATGTCTGCTCAGCCATGTTGATTACCTCCGCCAGTACCTTCGCTGTGTTGATGGTTTTCGGGATGTTGATCAGGATCGAACGCGGTCGTAACCGCGCGCTCGGCGACCCGCTGCAGCCGCTCGCGGACATCCTCCGCTCCTTCGGCGATCGCCTCGGGCGTCAGGCCCTCGGCAGAAGCCTGCTGCGCAACGTTGGAGAGAATTTCGCCGGTGGCGCCCTTTGCTGCATCGAAGCCCGCACTCGCCGCCTGGCGCGCCCGCCGTTTCATCCTTTCGCTTGTCCCCCCCAACAGTGTCGCTTCCGTCTCCGATTTCGGCAGGACACTAGCGATCAGTCCGCCGATCAGCAGGCCAACACCGGCGACCAGCAACGGGTTCTTGTCTACCTGCTCCCGCACTGTCTCTGCCGTTCTCTCGCCGGCCTCGGACAGGCGCACGCGCGCCGTATCGACATATTCCCTGCCGGCTTCGGCCGCGCGGGACGATGCATCGCGCATGGTATCGGCGACGCGGGAAGCGGTGTCGCTGGCCGCCGCCCTCGTAGACTCGGCGACACCCGCCGCCGCGTCCTTCATCTGTCGCGCCGCCGAAGAAATGTTCTCGCCGGCGCTACTCGCCGCGTCCTGCATTCCAGCCATACCTTCCTCGACGCGGGAGCGGGCGGCCTCGACTGCGCCTGCGCCTGTTTGCTGCAGTTGCTCGGCAGAGCCGGTGATGGATTCGCCGGTTCGCCCGAGCGCACCGGTCGCGCGGTCGCCGAGATCGGCTGCCAGCTGCGAGGCTTGGTTGCCAAGCCCTTGTGCACGCCGACGTGCTTCGTCGGAAACGTCTGCAGCGAGATCGGAAGCCTTCTGCGTCAGATCGCGACCGGTCTTGGAGCCTGTAAGAAAGAGGCCGGCACCGATCATGAGAATGGGGAGCGGAACTGCGCGTGCCATCCGTATCACCGGATAGGCAACGCTGGCGCCGATGGCGATCGCCTGCATCGGGTTCCGCCGGGCGGCATCCGTAACGTCCTGCAGCAACTGCTCGCCGCGGCTCTTCATGTATCCGGAGACTTCCGCCTTGATCGACTCGGGGCGCAGGCGGTTCCTGATATCGGTCGCCGTATCGGTGACGGTGCCGCGCAGCTCTTCCACAGTCGTGGTCAGCGCCGCGCGTGTCTGCTCGGTTTCTTGCCTGATCTGGTGCAGTGAGCGCGTATCGCTCTGAGCCATATTGTCCTCCCGGGTTCCTCCAAGCACAATTCGGAAAGCCGAGTCCTGTTCCAAAGCGCGGGCCGCATCGTCACAAATGCGGATCTGCTTCACTGAATGCATCGTCAGAGAGCCCGACGTCAGAGCAGCATCAGCGGGGTCAGCGCCTGGAGGTCATGTTGCGCGAGGCACTGCGCAGGCCGTGCCTTACTGGAACGCTGCCTGCCGCGCCGCTTCCTGCGGATTCCGCGCATTGTGTTTTCGGACTATCGAGAACGCCGTCGCCGTCGCAGAAAGCGCTACGAGATCGCATACGGGTTCCTAACGAGGTCGGGAAAGATGCGCGATGAGTTCAAGGCCTGCATTTCTCGCTCAGCCGCTTACCAGGATGGTGGAGGACGGCGAGAGCAAACGGATCGCAACGGCCCATCGGACGATCTTGAAGTACGAGACCTATAGCGGGTGCGATTGCCTGATCCGTTGCGGGAGAATCCCGCGGCCACTAGTCCGCCATCGCCCACCCCGGGAACAGCAGGGCGGCCGGTGCGTTGACGAGCAGAGGCTTTCATTGGCTCACGGCAACTCAGGGCAGCGAGGCATCCACTGCGTCAGTCCGTTCTCATTCCTGGCGACACCGTCTGGAGGCGGTGCAAGGCGGACAGACTGGCGGTGCTGAATGACGCTGCCGCCTATTTCGAAGCGCTGCGGCACGCGCTGTTATTGGCGGAGGAGCAGGTCTACATCATCGGCTGGGACATCCACAGCCAGACCCGGCTGGTGGGGGCCTGCGGGGTTGCCAAGGATGGATTTCCCGAGCAACTCGGACCGTTTCTGAAGGCATTGCTGCTGGCCAAGCCCCGTCTGCGCATTAACATCCTGATCTGGAACTTCGCTCCCATCTATGCCGCCGAGCGCGAATGGGACTCGGCCCGCAAATTCACCGTCGGCGCACCGGACCGCCTTTGCTTCTGCCACGATGCAAGCCTTCCGCTGGGCTCAGCCCAGCACCAGAAAATCGTCGTCATCGATAAAGCCGCCGCCTTTGTTGGCGGCCTCGATCTCACGATCCGGCGCTGGGACACGAGCGAGCATCGGGTTTCGCATCCCCAGCGCTGCGACCCCGCACGCAATCCCTATGGTCCCTTTCACGACGTCCAGTGCATGGTCGACGGGGAGGCGGCAGCCTTCCTGGGCGTGCTGGCGGAGCGTCGATGGCTGGCTTGCGGACAGAAGGTTATCGATTGCGAGCCCTCCGGCGGAAATCGATGGCCGGCTTCCGTGCCAGTGCATGCCAGAGGACTTATCTGCGGCATCGCCAGGACGGAGGTCGAGACGGCGGCCAACCCCAAGGTGGATGAGGTGGCGCGCCTGTTCAAGGCATGCTTTGCGGCCGCCAGGCAGTTTGTCTACATCGAGAACCAGTTCACAAGCGCTGCCGATCTCGCTCACGTGCTGGCGCAACGCATGCAGGAAGCTCCCTCACTGCGGGCGCTGATCGTGTTGCCACAGCGGCATTCCTCCTGGCTCGAGTCACAGGCGATGCAAAGCGGGCGGGGGAGGTTCATCGATCCCTTTGTCAGCGCCGGCGTGACGGACAGGGTCCGCTTCGTGTACCCGGTATCGCGCGATCGTCGCAGCGAGGCGCCGGTCATGGTGCACAGCAAGCTCATGATCATCGACGACCACATGCTGAGGATCGGTTCGGCCAATCTCAACAACCGGTCCATGGGCGCCGACACCGAGTGCGACCTCGTGTTCGAAGCCGCTTCGCAAGAGCACAGCGATTTCATCGCGCAGGTTCGCCGCCGCTTGATCGGGCATTTTTGCGGGGTGCGCGAAGACGATATCAAGCGCAATGAAGCCGACCTGTTCGCCTTCATCGACGACCTATCCGCCCGGCGCGGGCCGAAATCGCTGGAGCCGATCGACTTCGCCGCGCCGACCGGCGGTGAGGTGGTGGCGCTTGCCCAATCGCTCGCCGATCCCGAACGTCCGCTGGGTCTTGACCGCGCCGCCAGTCGCATGTGGTCGACCAGGACGATCCTGGGTGTCCTGGGAATCACCGCCGCTCTCGCGGGGCTCGCCTTGGCTTGGTACTGCACGCCGCTGAGCGGCTTCGCCAACGTGGGCGTCGTGTCGGCGATGATGTCGCAATATGCGAACTTGCATTTGGCCCCGCTGCTCGCCATCGCAGCTTTTGTCGGCGGCGGACTGATTGCCTTTCCGGTCCTGGTGCTGATCGCCGCGACAGCCGCGGCGCTTGGACCATGGCAGGGTTTCTTCACAGCGATCGCCGGCGTGATCCTCAGCGCCTTGTTGTTGTTTGCGATCGGCCGGGTGCTCGGCCAAAAGCGCCTGCAGCGTCTCTTCGGCCGGCGGGCGGCCAGGGTGCAAGCCAGGATCGTCGGCAAGGGGATCATTGCGGTCACCCTGATCAGGATGGTGCCCGTCGCGCCATTTTCGATCGTCAATGTTGCTGCCGGTGCGAGCAAGCTGACCCTGCGTGATTACCTGATCGGGACCCTGCTCGGAATGACCCCGGGTATCCTCGCGATGTCGGCCTTGGGATCGCAAATTGCCGATCTCGCGCGCAACGCGTCGTGGTCGAGCGCCTTGCTGCTTGGCCTCGCCTTCGCAGCATGGATCGCCATCTGCTTCGGCGCGCAGTTTCTCGTAACCTGGCTTGCGGCACGTCAGCCATGACGAACACGATCCGCTTCATGAGCTGGAACGTTCACGGCACATTCAACCTCAATCGCAAATTCGACCTCGCTGGCATCTGCGCGTTGATCGGCAAATGGTCGCCGGACGTGGTCGCGCTGCAGGAGATCGACTCGCGGGGGCGCAGCGAAGACCCGTTCGCACGTCTGGCAGCCTGTGTCGGGGGCCACCATGTCGATGCGCGGGCGATCGTTACCGAAGACGGCGATTACGGGCAGGCCCTCCTCAGCCGCTTTCCGTTTGCGGGCAAGCCGGAGGTCATCGATGTTTCCTACAGGGAGCGTGAGCCGCGCCGGGCGATATCGGCGTCCCTCAGCACCGGCTTCGGGGAGGTGAGGGTGATTGCGACCCATCTCGGCCTCAGCGTGCACGAGAGACAAGCGCAGGCAAAGGCACTGGCCGATTTGATCCGCTCTGACAGGACGATCGTGCTCGGCGACTTCAACGACTGGCTCTGGGTAAAATCGGTACGAGGCGTACTGGCCGCGCTCTGTCCGGTTCGCACGCGAATCCGCACTTTCCCCTCGCGTCTACCGATCCTGCGCCTGGACCGGATTTATGCCTCGCCTGACGCCCGCATGGGAGCGGTATGGACCGATCGCGAGGCACGGATGTACTCCGATCATCTGCCGGTCATTGCAGATATCGGGTTCTGGATACCTTCGCGACCTGAATAGGAACCTCGGTTTCTTTTTCGGTTTGAATTGGCGGGCCGGCCAAATGCGTCGGCCTGCACGATCCTGCCTTTCTCGCGCCCCCCAGCCCCCGGGCAGGATCGTGCGCATAACAGCCGCCAAAGACATGGGCAGGAAGATCGCCGGGCTCGTGGTGAGCACACAGCTGCTGGGCGGCGTCGCCGCGGCGCAGCCGGACAAGTAGCGATCACCAGTGCGCGGCCCATTTCACTAACGGCGATGGGGCCGCCGCGGGGCAGGTTTGCGGTGTGTTTGCCAGAGCTTCGTGAGGCCGCCTTCCGCGCCCAGGACCGGATCGCGCTTTGGCTTCCTGGCTTTGGCGATTCTCTTGATTGCTGCTGGTCGTTCGCGCGTGTCGGTGCATTCGTCATAGGTGCCCGCGGGCGGATAGGCTCCCACCACGAGGAAATCCTTGCTAGCCTCGATCAATCGATGCCCGGTGCCGGCAGGCAGGACAGCAATGTCGCCTGCGCGCAGGCGCAGCCTGCGGCCCTTCACGCCTCCGAACTCGACCTCAGCCGTGCCACGCGCCACGCCGAGCACTTCATGAACCTGCGAATGGTAGTGGACGAAGTCGTAGATGCTGTCGCGCCAGGAACGGCCCCAGCCGTTGGCTTCGAACAGGGTGTCGACAATGGTGCCGGGATCGTACTCTTTCGAAAAATGGATTGCGCGGCGGTAGAAGAGGAGGGGCCAATTCGGATGGTTCGGCACGATACCGTCGTCGGAGAAGCGGTAAGCCGAGGGTGCGCGCCGGCGCACCATGGTGCGGGCTTCATCCACCGCGGGACGATTCTCCACGAGCTTGCGCGCGTAGTTCCTGACCTGGTCCGTGATTGGCATGGGTCAACGGCGTTCCGGAGCAGGGGCGAGGCCCGGCACCTCGATCTTCGGCGGCGGCTCGCTCGGAGTTACCGTAGCGCCTGCCTCCTTTGCGGCACGAAAGGTGGTGCCCGGCGGAGCTGCCTGCCGCTCGGCACTTGGGCCTCTTTCGTACCAAACCACAAGGCCGCCGACGGCGGCGATGGCCAGTGCGGCGGTCACAATCACGGGCCAGTGGAGGTGTCGTTCCTTGAGCTTTCGGCGCTGCATGGCGGAATAAAGCCCGATGGGCCCCGCTGGTTCCCGAATGGCCCCGCGGATCGCGGTAGCAAGTCACGGCGATCGCATGCTGGATCGACTTGCCGGCCGCATGAGCGTTCGGGCTGGCTTGAGACGGCCCGCCTTGGTGCATATCTCGATGCGCGGCTCGCAAGCGATCGCGCTTGGCGCGCGAACGGCCTGGACCTACAAGGTGCCGGGTGCCTATCCCGCCTTGCGCTCGCCCGCGTGGGAATCGGCGCGCAGGTTCGCGAAGAACTTTTCCAACTCCAGCGATAGCGTCTCGGCGGTGCCCGCCAATTCGCTGGATGCCGCAAGCACGGATTCGGCTGCGCTAGAGGTCTGGCCCATGGCGTCGCTGAGCGAGCCGATATTGTCCACGAGCGTTTCGTTGCCTTGCGCTGCGAGCTGCGCGTTCTGGGAGATTTCGCGCGTCGCCTGATCCTGCTGGGCGATGGCCGAGGCGATGTTCGCAGTCACGTCGTTGATCTCGCGCACGGCATTGCCGATCTCGCGCACGGCTTCGACAGAGTTGCGGGTCGAGGCCTGGATCAGGCCGACATTCTCGCTGATCTCGGCGGTCGCTTTCGCGGTCTGGCCGGCCAGCGCCTTCACCTCATGCGCCACCACGGCGAAGCCGCGGCCCGCATCGCCGGCGCGGGCGGCCTCGATGGTCGCGTTCAGGGCGAGGAGGTTGGTCTGGGCTGCGATGGTCTGGATCAGGGCGACCACGCCGTCGATGCGCTGGGTGGCGGCGGCAAGTCCCTCGATCTCCGCCACCGACCGGTCGGTGCGCTGGCCTGCCTGCTCCACGGCGGCTGCCGACTGGCGCACTTGCCGGCCGATCTCCTCGACGGAGGCCGACAGTTCTTCCGCCGCGCCCGCGACGGCCGAGACGTTGGAGGAGGCCTGTTCGGTGGCGTCGGCGGCGGCTACCGCGCGGCCGCTGGCGTCGGAGGCAACGCTGGCGATGCTCTGCGCGGTGCCGCGCATGGCGGTCGCGCTGTCAGTGACGGTGCGCACCACACGCCCGATCGCTTCGCGGAACGCCTCCACGGACGCTTCGATGTGCCGTGTGCGCTCGTCGCGATCTCTGGAATCCTCAAGCACCTGCGAATTGAGTTTGCGGTTGCGGTCCATCGCCTCCTTGAAGATCTGGATGGCGCGGGCCAGCGAGCCGATTTCGTCGGCGCGGGCGGTATGGGGTACCTCGACATTGTCCTCGCCATCGGCGACGCGCTTGATGGTGTCGGTGATGACCGACAGGGGACGGGCGATCGAACGGGCGATGACCAGCACGCCGGCCACCACCACGATCAACGCAAGGGCGCCGAGCGCGGTGAGGATGAAGGCAAGCCTGTGGGTGTCGTCGGCCATCCGGGCGAGATGCTTGCTGCGTTCGGCATAGACCTTCGAGAGCGCTTCGAGATCCTTGTTCAGGGCGGTGCGGACCGTGCGGTTGGCATCGTTGTCCCCCCACTCGCGGCCCGCGGCAGGGTTGATCTCGTTGGCGCGGCGCACGAGCTCGGCGCGGAATTCGACGAACTGCTGGACGCGCTTCTTGAAGGCGGCGAACTGTTCGGCGTCATCGGCCTGCACCAGCGCTTCCCAGTCCTTCACCACGTCGAGGATACGCCCGCTGAAGCCGAGCAGGCCCTCGCCATACTTTTTTACCACGGCCGGATCCGTCGACATGTAGACGCCCCGGGATTCCATCACCACGGCATAGACCAGCGAGTTGATGCGCTCGACGTTCAGCGCGGCACGGCTCGCCGTGGACACCGCCTCGGTCAGGGCGGTGTTGCGGCGGGTGTTGTAATCCGAGAGCGCGGTAATTGCCGCAGTCAGGACGGCGAACAGCGCAAAGATCGAGTAGAGCTTGGCCGCGAGTGAGAGTTTTGAGGTCATGGCCGGTCACAGACTTGTTGGAATGGACCAAAAATTTTCGACGGCGCGGAATGGGCGCACAGACAGGCAATCGGCGTCTAAAAATTGTGCGGAACTTTCATGGATAATTTCTTACCGCGCGAGATTGGCGCAGTTGCAATGGCATATATTTTTGTGGCCGTTCAATTCGTTAACAGTCTGTGACAGTCCGCGAGCGTGTAAACGCCCCGCCTCTGGCATGCCAAATGTATACCAGATGGGGTCATGCGGGCGTAAAGCGGCGATGGAGTCGTTTCCCACGCGCGCCGATGCCGCGGCCAGATGCTAGGCTGCGAGCGCCCCCCCTCGGAGTTCTCATGGCCTATCGGAAGACCATCGACTCTACTTCTTATGTGTTCGAAGATCTGCGCGACCTGCTTGCGAAGGCGAGCCCGCCGCGCTCCGGGGACCGTTTGGCCGGCCTTGCTGCCGGGAGTGCCCAGGAAATGATCGCCGCGCGTATCGCACTGGCTGACGTGCCCCTCCGGCAATTCCTCAATGAATCGATGATCCCGTACGAGGACGATGAGGTCACTCGCCTGATCGTCGACACTCATGATGCAAATGCCTTTGCGCCGGTCGCCTCGCTGACCGTCGGCGCCTTCCGCGACTGGCTTCTCTCCGACGCTGCGACCGGCGGCGTGCTGGCGCGACTGGCTCGCGGCCTGACGCCGGAAATGGTGGCTGCAGTCTCCAAGTTGATGCGCAACCAGGACCTGATTCAGGTTGCGAAGAAGTGCGAGGTAACCACCCGCTTTCGCAACACAATCGGGCTGAACGGGAGGATGAGCACACGCCTGCAACCCAACCACCCCTTCGACGATGCGCGCGGCATCACCGCCTCCATCCTCGATGGTCTGCTGCTGGGCTCGGGCGATGCCTGCATTGGCATCAATCCGGCCAGCGACGATCCGGCCGTGATCGGTGGACTGCTTCGGTTGCTCGACGACATCATCGCGCGTTTCGAAATCCCGACGCAGGGCTGCGTGTTGACCCACGTCACCACCACGGTCGGACTGATCGAGCAGGGGCTGCCGGTCGATCTGGTATTCCAGTCGGTCGCGGGGACCGAAGCCGCGAACCGCAGCTTTGGGATCACGCTGGCGCTACTGCGCGAGGCGCGCGAGGCCGGGCTTTCGCTCAAGCGCGGTAGCACCGGTAACAACGTAATGTATTTCGAGACCGGACAGGGTTCGGCGCTGTCGGCCAATGCGCACCACGGCGTCGACCAGCAGACCCTGGAAGCCCGCGCTTATGCGGTGGCGCGGGCCTTCGATCCGCTGCTGGTCAACAGCGTAGTCGGCTTCATCGGCCCGGAGTACCTCTATGACGGCAAGGAAATCATCCGCGCGGGGCTAGAGGATCATTTCTGCGGCAAGCTGCTGGGCGCGCCGCTTGGCGTCGATGTCTGTTACACCAATCATGCCGAGGCCGATCAGGACGACATGGACAATCTGATGACGCTGTTGGCCGCCGCCGGCGTCACCTTCATCATGGGGGTGCCCGGCGCCGACGATATCATGCTGAACTACCAATCGACCTCCTTCCACGACGCGCTTTATCTCCGCGACCTCTTCGGATTGAGGCGGGCGCCGGAGTTTGACGACTGGCTGGTGCGGATGGGACTTTCCGGCACCGATTTTCGTCTCGCCGGAAATGAGGCGAGGGTCCCTGATTTTGCCGCAAAATTGCTCGCCTGAGAGATATTCCAAGGGCTCCTGCTGCAACCAACGGCGGGGCGAGGGCGTTGGGGTCGCCCATAATCGCGAGAGGAATTTGTAGCCGAGCCTTCAGGCTCGTGATTAAATTCCCGATCGCAAGTAACGAGAATGCTTGAGGAAGTTCGATGCGAGCAGAAGGTTTTGAAACGGTGCGGCGAATCCTCTGCGTGTTTCCCCGCTACACGTCGTCTTTTGGCACATTCGAGCACGCGTATGCCCTCACCGACGGAGTGAAGGCGTTCATGCCGCCGCAGGGCCTGCTGCTGATCGCAGCCTATCTTCCCGCCGATTGGCCGGTACGCTTCGTCGACGAGAACATCAGCCCAGCCACGAGGGAGGATTTCGAGTGGGCGGAAGCGGTGATGGTCAGCGGCATGCACATCCAGCGCAACCAGATGAACGACATCTGCCGCCGCGCCCACGCCCATGACCTCCCGGTCGCGCTCGGCGGCCCTTCGGTCAGCGCCTGCCCGGATTACTATCCGTCCTTCGACTATCTCCATGTCGGCGAGCTTGGTGACGCCACCATCGAGCTGTTCCGCAGGCTGTCGGAAGATTGTTCGCGTCCGGAGCAGCAGGTCGTGCTGACGACGAAAGAGCGCGTCGCGATGGCCGATTTCCCGATTCCCGCCTATGAGCTCGCCCAGACCCGGAAATATCTGCTCGCCAGCATCCAGTATTCCAGCGGCTGTCCGTACCAGTGCGAATTCTGCGACATTCCCGGCCTCTATGGCCGCAACCCGCGGCTGAAGACGCCGCAGCAGATCATCGCCGAACTCGACAAGCTGTACCAATGCGGCATGACCGACACGATCTACTTCGTGGATGACAATTTCATTGGCAACCGCAAGGCGGCGCTGGACCTACTGCCGCATCTGATCGAGTGGCAGAAGCGCACCGGCTACGTCGCGCGCTTCGCCTGCGAGGCGACGCTCAATATCGCCAAACGCCCCGAGATACTGGAGAAGATGAAGGAGTCGCTGTTCGTCACCATCTTCTGCGGCATCGAAACGCCGGACCCAGATGCACTGCACGCCATGCACAAGGACCACAACATGATGGTCCCGATCCTCGAAGGCGTGCAGACCATCAATTCCTACGGCATGGAAGTCGTCTCCGGTATCATCATGGGGCTCGACACCGACAAGCCTGGTACGGAAAATGCGATCATCGACTTCGTCGAGAAATCGCGGATTCCGCTCCTCACCATCAACCTGCTGCAGGCGCTGCCGAAGACGCCGCTCTGGGACCGCCTGGAGAAGGAAGGGCGGCTGATCCATGACGACGAGGGCCGCGATTCCAACGTGGACTTCCTGATGCCCTACGACGAGGTGATCGGCGCCTGGAGGCGCGCGATGGCTGTGGCCTACGAGCCTGAGGCGCTGTATGCGCGCTACCAATATCAATGCGACTACACCTATGCCCGGCGCCTCAAGGTGCCGGTGGCGGACGATCTCAAGACCTGGCCGAACATCCGCCGCGCCCTGATCATGTTGCGCAACATCTTCTGGAAGGTCGGCGTGCTCGGCGACTACAGGCGCGTGTTCTGGAAGTTCGCGCTCGACCGCCTGCGCAAGGGCGATCTCCAGGGCCTGATCGGCTCGGCGATGATCGCCCACCACCTGATTGAATTCGCGCGCGCGGCGACAAGCGGCCGGCAGAACGCGTCGAACTACTCGATCCGGCTGCGCGAGGCTGCCGTCCCTGCCGAGTGAACCGAAACCTTCGGCCTCGCCGCGCCTGGCCGGCGATCTGCGCGCGCTGACCCCGGCGCGGGTCGGGCTCGGCCGGGCCGGCTCGGCCCTGCCGACCAAGGCGCTGCTCGACTTCACGCTCGATCATGCCCGCGCGCGCGATGCTGTGCATGCCGCCTTCGATGTGACCGGTCTCGCCACCTCGCTTCGCGCGCTCGGCCTGGAGGCCGCAGAGGTATCGAGCCGCGCGCCGGAGCGGCGCGATTACCTGCGCCGGCCTGACCTCGGCCGCATGCTTGATGCGCAGTCGCGGCGATTGCTGGCCGCCAGGGCGCGCGGGCGGAGCGACCTCGTTCTCGTCTTTGCCGACGGCTTGTCGCCGACGGCGGTGAACCGACATGCGGCCGGCGTTACCGCAGACCTCCTGCCGCTGCTGGCGCAGGCCGGCATCGCCGTGGGCCATGCCGTCATAGCGTCGGGTGCGCGCGTCGCGCTCGGCGACGAGATCGGCGAACTCCTGCAAGCACGAATCGCCGCTGTCCTGATCGGGGAACGGCCGGGCCTGTCGGCGCCGGACAGTCTGGGCGTCTACCTGACCCATGATCCCAAGGTCGGCCGGCTTGATGCGGAACGCAATTGTGTCTCGAACATTCACAGTTCCGGACTTTGTTCCGCCGAGGCGGCATTCAAGATCGCGTGGCTGATCCGTGAGTCGCTGGCGCGGGCGATCAGCGGAGTTGCGCTGAAGGACGAAAGCAGCGAGGCCATGGCCGCGCGCTTGGCAAAACCGGTGTGACAAATCAGACACTTGCCGGGTATTTTTGATCTTTTCGCGCAGTTATGGCCGCTGGCCGAACCCTTGCGACACGTCGTGCGAACCTGCTACATCAAGCGCGCCGAAATTGCCGTAATTTTTTCAAGAGTTAAGGCCGCTCGCACGACGCTGACAGAGGCGCTGTTTGCGCGTTATTGAATAATCTCAAGTGACATCGTCAGGCGATGTGAGGACTGAAAAGGTCATGCTCGACAAGTACAGCGAAAGCGAAGTCCACGTCGATGTCGGCGAGAAGCGGCCGACTTCGAGCATCGCCTTCGGACTGGAACGGATGGGGCTGATCGCGGTCAAGGCGCCGATCCTGTCCTGCGTCGTGCTGGTCGTGCTGATGATCGCCGCCGTGTTCGGCGTCTACCGCATCAAGATCGACGACTCCCTGAGCCAGCTCTTCCGCTCGGATTCCAAGGATTACAAGCAGTATGAGGCGGTAACCGAGCGCTTCCCGGCGACCGAATTCGACGTGCTGGTCGTGGTCGAGGGCAAGACGCTGCTGCAGCGCGAAAACCTCGAAAAACTCCGCGACATGGTCACGGACATGCAGCTCGTCGAGGGCGTGCGCGGGCTGGTATCATTGTTCTCGGCGCGTCAGGCGCCGGAGCCTGGCAAGCTGCCAGCGGCGCTGTTCCCGCCGGATTTGCCGCAGGGGCCTGCCTACGACAAGTTCATCGAGACGGTGAAGAGCAACGAGATCATCCGCGGCAAATTGCTGTCGGAAGACGGCACGCTGGCCCTGGTGGTGATGTCGCTCGAGCCGTCGGTCGTCTCCAGCAACAAGCTCAAGACGGTGATCGGCGAGATCAGGAAGATCATGGCCGACGACCTCGCCGGAACCGGGCTCAGTGCGCAGCTCTCCGGCGTGCCGGTGATGCAGCTCGAAATCCGCAACGCGGTCGAGCGTGACGGAATCACCTACAACGTCCTCGGCCTGCTCGCCGGCTGCATCATCGCGATCATCTTCTTTCGCAAGGTCTCGTTCATGGTGGCGGCGGCGTTCCCGCCGATGATCGCGATCCTGCTGGCGCTCGGGGGCCTCGGCTGGGCCAATTTCAATCTCAACATGTTCCTCAACGTGATGACGCCGCTCATCATGGTGATCAGCTTCTCCGACTCGATGCAGCTGACCTTTGCGGCGCGCGACCGGCTGATCGCGGGGCAGGACAAGCTCACCGCCTTCACCAACGCGGTGCTGGTGGTGGGACCCGCCTGCGTGCTGACCCACGCTACCGCCGGCATTTCCTTCATCGCGCTGCAGTTCTCCGATTCCGACCTGATCCGCAAATTCGGCGAAGCCGGGCTGGCGGCGACCATCATCGCGCTGGTCGCGGTGCTCAGCCTGGTGCCGGTGTTCGGCGTGCTGCTGGTGCGCAACGAGCGGATCTTCGCCGTCAAGTTCAAGAGCGCCGATGCCGGCGTGCAGATGCTGCGCAATTTCTGCTACTGGATCGCGGTGCGCATGGTGAACCGTCCCGGGCTGTACAGCCTGGTCGCACTCATCGTGGTCGGCGGCCTCGGTATCATCTATGGGAGCCTGGAGCCACGCTATCGCCTGGCCGACCAGGTGCCGGACAAGCGGCAGGCCGTGGAGGCGAGCGGGCGGCTCGACGCCAAGCTCACGGGCGCCAATCCGATTGACGTGCTGATCGAATTCCCGAAGGGAGCCGATCTCTATTCGCCGGAGACGCTCAACGTGATAGCCCAGGTGCATTCCACGGTGGAGCGCACAGCCGGCGTCGGCAACGTCTGGTCGCTGGAAACGCTGCGCCGCTGGCTTGCGGAAAAGGCCGGCACCACCGACGTTGCGACGCTTAAGCAATATGTCAGCGTGATCCCCGAGCATCTGGTGCGCCGCTTTATCTCGAAGGAGCAGGATGCTGTGGTGGTGTCAGGCCGCGTACCGGACCTCGATTCGAGCGAGATATTGCCTGTCGTCAACAAGCTCGATCATGAGCTCGACAAGTTGCGCAAGGCGCATCCAGGCTACGAGATCGCGGTGACCGGCCTTTCCGTCATCGCCGCGCGCAACAGCGCCAACATGATCGATAAGCTCAACCACGGTCTCACC
Organism: Pseudomonadota bacterium; assembly: GCA_023432885.1. Classification (GTDB taxonomy): domain Bacteria; phylum Pseudomonadota; class Alphaproteobacteria; order Rhizobiales; family Xanthobacteraceae; genus Bradyrhizobium. Next base: position 25,365 of record JAEZEU010000026.1, read on the forward strand.
GTGGAGTTTATCCTGGTTGCGGTCTTCATTGGGCTGGCGTTCCGCTCCGTCGTGGTGATGTTCTCCTGCATCCTGCCCGGCATCTTCCCGGTGGTGCTGTCGGGCACGGTGCTATGGCTGCTCGGGGAGGGGCTGCAATTCGCAAGCGTCGTGGCGTTGACGGTGTCGTTTGGCCTCGGCCTGTCGGCGACCATCCACTTCCTCAATCGCCTGCGATTGGAGAGCAAGCCCGGAGTTACGTCAGAACTGGCGGTGGAGCGCGCCACCGTGCTGGTGGGTCCTGCGCTGATCCTGACCACGGTGGTGCTGGCCTGCGGCCTCGTCGTGACCGTGTTCTCTGACCTGCCGTCGCTGCGCCTGTTCGGCTGGCTCAGCGCGTTCTCGATGGTTGCAGCGCTGGTCGCCGACCTCTTCATCCTGCGACCGACGTCGATGTTCCTGATCAACCTGTCGGAAAAAATCCGCGGCAAGGGCGGCCAGCCCAAACCCGCGGATTAGTTTGTTCGCGCGGCGGAGAAGGGCTGCCTCAGCCCTTCGTCATCGTGATGTTGACGCCGCGGATTTCGCCCTTGGACTCGATCTGCACGACTTGCCTTGTGCCGTTGCTACGCAGGTTCAGCGTGGCGGCAAAGCCCGAGGCTTCGACGAAGACGTCGATCTGGCCGTTGCCTGCGGTGCCCTGCAGATTGCCGAAGATGTTGCGGCTCTTCTCGCTCCAGCTGCCCGAGATGCGGTCCCCCTGGCTGGTGACGTCCGAAAGGAGGTCGAATTTATAGCTGTCGCTCGCACAGTGCAGCGCCTGCTTCAGGCCCATGCCGGTCGAGTTGACCTTGTAGTCTGCCTTGCAGCGGATGCGTTCGGTGGTGCCGTTGGACAGCGCGACCGTTCCGGTCCCCGACCAGGAACCGTCAAAGCCCGCAAAGGGCCCTCCCACGCCTTGCGCGTTGCCCGCCGCGACCGACAGCAACAGCGCGGCGCCGACACCGGCCGCCGTGAAAGCCCGACCGGGCACGGTGGAAGCAAACAAGTTCATGGTGAATTTTCCCATCTCAATAAGACCCTCTGAACGAGAGGCTCTCGCCGCATCGAACAATTAGTGTCTCCGTAAACTGCGAGGTTCAAATCGCGGTGAGCAGCCGCATCGGCCGAATCCCGCACCTTCATTAGCGGTTGCCGCGGCCGCCCCGCAACCCACGTTCTCTGGCACCACAGATCGCAAAATGTTCCCGATATTTCAATCGGTTGCAATGAGTGTATACCTATCGTTAATTTAGCCGCATTTACCATGCTTGTGCATGTTTCGTCTGCTGCGATACGCGGCGCCTGCCACTCACGAGTCCGTGCCGGCCACCGAAGCTTCATTTCGGGGCGTGCGGATTTTCTGCCGTCGAAATGAAGGATCACATGCGCAAGTTTGTTTTGGCCCTCGCACTCGTCTCATCCACATCAGTGGCTTTCGCCCAGCAGGCGGCACAGCCGCAGCGCCAGGGCACGGAGCAGGAGCAGGCGGCCTGCCGCCGCGACGTTCAGCGTCACTGCCGCAGCCTCATCGACCAGGGCGATTTCGTGATTCTTGCCTGCCTCAAGGAGAACCGCACGAAGATTTCGGCGGCCTGCGACCAGGTGCTGAAGTCGCACGGCCAGTAGACGCTTTTCCACGTCGATAAGATAAGGTGGCGGAAATCTCGCCGCCGGTCTTTCCAAAAGCGCCGGCCGCATGGCCATGCGGCAGGCGAAAGCATTGGTTTTGCCTGCATATTCCCCTATATGGGGGCGCGACTTCCGCGCCTTGTGCGCCAAACCAGTGACGATGTAGTTCGATGAGCAGCGCCAGCGACCTCAGGTCGGGCAAGACGCACCGTGATGAGAATTTTCCGGTTGCTTCGTGGATCATCCATCCGCGGCACCGGGCGGCGATCCTTGCCTTCTACAATTTCGTCCGCACCGCCGACGACATCGCCGATCACGCGGAACTGCCGGCCGAAGAGAAGCTGCGTTACCTGGACCTGCTGGAAGCGGAATTGCTCGGCAAGGGCGACACGCAGGCGGAAGCCGTGCGGCTGCGCCGTGCGCTCGCCGAGCGTGGGCTGCCGCCGCGCCATGCGCTCGATCTCCTGACCGCCTTTCGCATGGACGTGACGAAGCTGCGCTACGAGAACTGGGACGAGGTGGTGCATTACTGCCGCTATTCGGCGATGCCGGTCGGCCGCTTCGTGCTCGACGTTCATGGCGAAAGCACCGCGACCTGGCCTGCCTCCGATGCGCTGTGCGCAGGGCTGCAGGTCAATAACCACCTGCAGGACTGCGGCAAGGATTACCGCAACCTCGACCGCGTCTACCTGCCGCGCGATGCGCTGACGGCGGCCGGCGCTTCCGTCGAAGAACTCGGCGCCGCCAAATCCTCGCCGCAACTGCTGCACTGCCTGCACGCGCTCGCTTTGAAGACGGAGGCGCTGCTCAACGAGGGCAGGGCGCTCGCGCCGCAAGTCAGAGATTTTCGACTCGGGCTCGAAGTCTCGGTGATCCAGGCCTTTGCCGACAAGATCGTGGCGATGCTGAAGGCGCGCGACCCCTTGAGCGAACGTGTTTACCTGTCGCCGCTGCAACTGCTTGCCTGCAGCCTCAGCGGCATGGCCGGCGAAATCGCGCGCCGCGCGGTCGGCCGGAGCGCGCAATCCAAGACGGCGGCCGGGGCATGAGCAGCGAAGCGGCGACCTCCGCCAACTACGTCTCGACGGCTTCCGGCAGCTCGTTCTATGCGGCGATGCGCATCCTGCCGGCGACGCAGCGCGAGGCGATGTTCCAGATCTACAGTTTCTGCCGTCAGGTCGACGATATCGCCGACTCCGACGGCCCGCGCGAGAAGCGCCTTGCCGCGCTCCAGGAATGGCGCGATGACATCGACGCGCTCTATCGCGGCACCCCGCCGGCGCGGCTGAAGGACTATGTCGCCTCGGTGAAGACGTTCGGGCTGAAGCGCGAGGATTTCCTTGCCATCGTCGACGGTATGGAAATGGACGTGCCGGCCGACATCCGTGCGCCCGACATGGCGACGCTCGACCTCTATTGCGACCGTGTCGCCAGCGCCGTCGGGCGGCTGTCGGTTCGCGTGTTCGGCATGGGCGAGGAGGACGGCATTGCGCTCGCGCATCACCTCGGCCGCGCGCTGCAGCTCACCAATATCCTGCGCGACCTCGACGAGGACGCAGGCCTTGGCCGGCTCTATCTGCCGCGCGAAAGTCTGTACCTCGCCGGCATTACTACCGACGATCCAAAAAAGGTCACTGCCGACAAGGCGCTGCCGAAGGTATGCGCGCCGCTGGCGCAGCGCGCGGCGATGCATTTCGCCAAGGCTGACGAGATCATGGACCGCAACCCGCGCCGCGTGGTACGCGCCCCTCGCATCATGTCGAAATACTACCGTGCGATCCTGGACCTGCTGCTGGCACGGGGCTTTGCGGCTCCGCGCGAACCCGTGCGTGTGACCAAATTCACGAAGCTCGCCATCCTCCTCCGCTACGCTTTCATCTGATGCCCAAAACTGTCCACATCATCGGCGCCGGGATTTCCGGCCTTTCCGCGGCCGTGCGGCTGAGCAACGCCGGCTTGAACGTGCACGTCCACGAGGCGACGCAGCAGGCCGGCGGACGCTGCCGTTCCTATTTCGACGCCGCAACCGGTCTCACCATCGACAACGGCAATCATCTGGTGTTGTCGGGCAACCATCACGTCCGCGACTACGCCCGCGCGATCGGCACAGAAGCGGGCCTCGTGGGTCCGGCGCGTGCGCAGTTTCCATTCGTGGACGTCTCGACCGGCCAACGCTGGCAGCTCGATCTCGGCGACGGCCGGCTGCCGACGTGGGTGTTCGACGAATCGCGCCGTGTCCCCGACACCAGTCTGTTTGATTATCTCAAGCTTGCACCGATCATCTGGGCGGGCGCGGACAACCTGGTCGGCAACACCATTCCCTGCGATGGCACGCTTTACGAGCGGCTGGTGCAGCCGCTGCTGCTTGCTGCGCTCAATTGCGATCCGGCGGAAGGCTCTGCAGGGCTGGCCGGCGCCATCGTGCGGGAAACGCTGCTCGCGGGCGGCAAGGCATGCCGGCCGCTGATCGCGCGCGACGGGCTTAGTGCCGTGCTGGTCGAGCCTGCGGTGAAGCTGCTCGAGAGCCGCGGCGCCAGCGTGCGCCTCAGCCACGAACTGCGCGCGGTTGCGAGCTCGGCCGATCGTGTCAATGAGCTGGACTTCGGCAACGACAAGATAGCGATCGGCCCCGACGACGCCGTGATCCTCGCGGTGCCGCCGCGGCCGGCCGCGCGCCTGCTCCCGGGACTGAAGACGCCGACAAAGTTTCGCGCCATCGTCAACGCGCATTTCCGGGTCGATCCGCCGAAAGGGGCCGTGCCCATTCTCGGCGTGGTCGGCGGTCTCGTGGAATGGCTGTTCGCATTCCCGCAGCGGTTTTCGGTTACGATCAGCAACAGCGATCATCTGGTCGAGAAGCCGCGCGAAGAGCTGGCGCAAGCGATCTGGCGCGATGTCTGCAAGGCCGGCGGCGTTTCCGGCGACCTGCCGCCCTGGCAGATCGTGCGCGAGCGCCGTGCGACATTCGAGGCCACACCGGAGCAGAATGCGCTGCGTCCCGGGCCGGTGACGAGCTTCAAAAACCTGTTCCTTGCCGGCGATTGGACTGCTACGGGATTGCCGGCAACCATCGAGGGATCGGTGCGATCGGGTGATCGCGCTGCCGATCTGGTGCTGGGAAGGGCAAACGCCTGAAATCCTTAATGCCGCGGCCAGGTGCGGGTTTTCCGTGCCCAGCGCGAACACAGGGTAAGTCAGTGAATATGCATTCCACAAGTCCCACCGTCGATCCTGCCGCTCTGGAAGAGAGCATCGCCTTGGCCACCGAAGCGCTGCTCGGCTATCGCCAGGCCGACGGTCACTGGGTGTTCGAACTCGAAGCGGATTCCACCATCCCTTCCGAGTACATCCTGCTGCGACACTATCTCGCCGAGCCCGTCGATGCGGTGCTGGAAGGCAAGATCGCCAATTATCTGCGGCGTACCCAGGGCGCCCATGGCGGCTGGCCGCTGGTGCATGACGGCCCGTTCGACATGAGTGCAAGCGTGAAATCCTACTTCGCGCTGAAGATGATTGGCGACTCCGTGGACGCGCCGCACATGGTGAGGGCGCGTGAGGCCATTCGCGCGCGGGGCGGTGCCGCCTGCAGCAACGTGTTCACGCGCTTTCTGCTCGCGCTTTACGGCGTGGTGACCTGGCGCGCGGTGCCCGTGCTGCCGATCGAGATCATGCTGCTGCCGATGTGGTCGCCGTTCCACCTCAACAAGATCTCTTACTGGGCGCGCACCACCATCGTGCCGCTGATGGTGCTGGCCGCGCTGAAACCGCGTGCGAAGAATCCGAAAGGTATCGGCATCGACGAGTTGTTCCTGCAGGATCCCAAGAGCGTAGGCATGACGTCGAAGGCGCCGCACCAGAGCTGGGGCTGGTTCCTGCTGTTTCGCGGTCTCGACAAGATTTTGCGCGCGATCGAACCACTGTTTCCGAAAAAGCTGCGGGCGAAAGCCATCGAAAGCGCGCTCGCCTTCACCGAGGAGCGGCTGAACGGCGAGGACGGCATGGGCGCGATCTATCCGCCGATGGCCAATATCGTGATGATGTATGACGCGCTCGGCAAGGACGAGAATTTCCCGCCGCGCGCCATCACCCGCCGGGGCATCGAAAAGCTTTTGGTGATCGGCGACGACGAGGCCTACTGCCAGCCCTGCGTGTCGCCGGTATGGGACACCGCGCTGACTTGCCATGCGCTGCAGGAGGCCGGCGGTGCAGAGACGGTGGCCAAGGCCAAGCAGGGCCTCGACTGGCTGAAGCCGCGCCAGGTGCTGGACCTCAAGGGGGACTGGGCCGTGAAGGCTCCCAACACCCGTCCCGGCGGCTGGGCGTTCCAGTACAACAATGCGCACTATCCTGATCTCGACGACACCGCCGTGGTGGTCATGGCGATGGACCGCGCCCAGCGCAGTGCCGGCACCAGGGAATATGATGCCGCCATCGCCCGCGGCCGCGAATGGATTGAGGGCCTGCAGAGCCGCGACGGCGGCTGGGCTGCCTTCGACGTGAACAACCTCGAATATTATCTGAACAATATCCCGTTCTCCGACCATGGCGCGTTGCTCGATCCTCCGACCGAGGACGTTACCGCCCGCTGTGTCTCGATGCTGGCGCAGCTCGGCGAGACCGCCCAAAGCAGCAAGGCGCTGGCCGACGGGATTGCCTATTTGCGCCGCACCCAGCTGCCTGAGGGGTCGTGGTACGGCCGCTGGGGCCTGAACTACATCTACGGCACCTGGTCGGTGCTCTGTGCGCTAAATGCCGCAGGGGTCGACCACCACGATCCCATGGTCCGAAAGGCCGTGGATTGGCTAGTGTCAGTCCAGAATCGGGACGGGGGCTGGGGCGAGGATGCCGTCAGCTACCGGCTCGACTACAGGGGCTACGAGCAGGCGCCCTCCACATCGTCGCAGACGGCATGGGCCTTGCTTGGCTTGATGGCGGCCGGCGAGGTGGAGCACCCGGCCGTGGTTCGGGGGGTGGAGTACCTAAAAAGCACACAGACGGAAAAAGGCCTGTGGGATGAGCAGCGCTACACAGCTACGGGTTTTCCGCGGGTGTTTTATTTGCGATATCACGGCTACTCGAAGTTCTTTCCGCTCTGGGCATTGGCGCGGTATCGGAACTTGAGGAGCACGAACAGCAGGACGGTAGGGGTCGGGATGTGACTTTGGGGGCGGCGGGGGCCGCCGTGCGTCAGTCGATGGGGGAAACTTCGATTGATGCGCGGCCGGTCCTGATTGTTACGGGGTTGGTGCAAGAGGCCCGCATTGCGGCAGGGCCCGGCATGATTGTCATCTGCAGTTCCAGCGATCCGCAGCAGCTTCGCGCGCTGCTGGCAACGCTCGATTCGTCCACCTTCCGCGGGGTGGTCAGCTTCGGCGTGGCCGGCGGCCTCGATCCGTCGCTGAAGACCGGCGACGTGGTGGTTGCGACCGAGGTGATGGCGGGGGACACGAGGTTCCTGGCGGACATGGCGCTGAACGAGGAACTGATCGCCAGTGCCGCGCTGAAGCGCAGCCGCATCGGGCGCCGTCGCCACCGCGTGGTTCGCGGGGGGCTGGCCGGCGTGGAGCGCGTCGTTGCCGCAAGTTCGTGCAAGGCGGCGCTGCATTCCGAGACCGGCGCCGCAGCGGTGGACATGGAAAGCCATATCGCTGCCGCCTATGCGGCGAGTGCCGGCATCCCCTTTGCCGCGCTACGCGTGATCAGCGATCCCGCCCACCGGGCGCTGCCGGAACTGGCGCAGAGCGCGATCAAGCCCAATGGGGATATCGACGTGCGCACCATCGTGCGCGGCGTCGTGCGCAATCCCGGCACTTTGGGGGCGCTGGTCTCGACCGGCATCGACTTCAACCGCGCGCTGCGCTCGCTGCGTAATTGTCGCGGCTTCCTGATGGGGCACGAAAGCTTCACGCCCGCGAGCGCCTGACGGTTCATTCAACCCAACGAAAAAGGCCCGAGGCAACGCCCGGGCCTTTTTGATTCTGTCTGAAGCCGTCTGGCGATCAGGCAGCCGTCGATGCCTTTGGCTGCGCGAGCTTGTCGGCCTTCTGCTGGGCACCTAGCGCCTCGTCGCGGCGGATCTCCGACAGCTTCTTCTGGACCTGCTCGGCAAACACGTATTGCGCGGGGCGCTGGTGGGACAGATCGATCTCCGGCGCCATCGGACCCGTGGTCCTGACGCCGCGTAGCGCGACCCAGGCGGCCTTGAACGGGTTGTTGAGCGCCGCGGTCGCCGCCGTCGGCTCGTAGCCGCAATGGGCCATGCAGTTGGCGCACTTTTCGTATTTGCCGGTGCCGTAGGAATCCCAGTCCGTGGTCTCCATCAGCTCCTTGAAAGTCTTCGCGTAACCTTCACCGAGCAGATAGCAGGGCTTCTGCCAGCCGAAGATATTGCGCGCGGGCATGCCCCACGGCGTGCACTCGTATTCCTGGTTGCCCGCCAGGAAATCGAGGAACAGGCCGGAATGCATGAAATTCCACTTCTTGCCCTTGCCCAGCGCAAACACGTCGCGGAACAACTTCTTGGTCTTCTTGCGGTTGAGGAAGTGCTCCTGGTCGGGCGCGCGTTCATAGGCGTAGCCGGGCGACATCGACACGCCGACGCCGAGCTCGGTGGTGAAGTCGAGGAACTTTGCGATCTCTTCGGCCGGATGGTTGTCGAAGATGGTGGCGTTCACGTTGACGGTAAAGCCGCGTTCCTTCGCCGCCTTGATCGCGGATACCGCGCGGTCGAACACTCCCTTCTGCGACACTGCCTTGTCGTGGTGGTCGCGCAGGCCGTCGAGATGCACCGAGAAGAACAAATAGGGCGAGGGCTCGAAGAGGTCGAGCTTCTTCTCGAGCAGGAGCGCGTTGGTGCAGAGCGAGACGAATTTCTTGCGCGCCACGAGGCCCCGCACGATCTCGCCGATCTCCTTGTGGATCAGCGGCTCGCCGCCAGGGATCGCCACCATCGGGGCGCCACATTCGTCGGCGGCGTCCCAGCACTCCTGCGCCGTCATGCGGCGGTTCAGGATGGCGTCCGGATAGTCGATCTTGCCACAGCCGACGCAGGCAAGGTTGCAGCGGAACAACGGCTCCAGCATCAGCACGAGGGGATAGCGTTTGCGGCCCAGCAATTTCTGCTTGAGCAAATAACCGCCGATACGCATTTCCTTGAAGAAGGGTATTGCCATACGAAGCGTTCTTTCTTGCACTTGGCCTTGTTAGTGGTCAGGTCCCGGATCAGCCCGCAGTCAATTCGGCCGGCAGCCGGAACTCGATATTCTCTTCCCGCCCGGGCAGCACCGACAACGTGACGGGCCCGATCCGCCGCAAGGCTTCAATCACGTCGTCAACAAGTACCTCCGGCGCCGAGGCGCCAGCGGTGATCCCGACTGCCTTGGCGTCCTTCAGCCAGTCCGTATTGAGCTCACTTCCGTCGGCAATGAGATAACTTGGGACACCGACCTCGGTACCGATCTCGCGCAGACGGTTGGAGTTGGAACTGTTGGCGGCCCCCACCACCAGGATGACGTCGACGAGCTTGCTCAGGTCTCTTACCGCGGATTGGCGGTTCTGAGTTGCATAGCAGATATCCCGGGTATCGGGGCCTTGAATGTCCGTAAAACGCGCGTGGAGGGCCGCGATAATGTCCTTGGTGTCGTCGACGCTCAGGGTCGTCTGGGTGATGTAGGCGACCGGGGTATCCGTGGGCAGGGTCAGCGCGGCGACCTCGTCCACGTTCTGGACGAGCAGGACGGGGCCCGGAACCTGGCCCATGGTTCCCTCGACCTCGGGATGGCCGGCATGGCCGATCAAGATCAGTGCACGGCCCTTGGACATGTAACGCTTGCCCTGATTGTGAACCTTCGTGACCAGCGGGCAAGTCGCGTTGAGCACCGGCAGGTTTCGCGCAGCTGCCTCCTCCTCGACGCTGCGAGCGACCCCATGGGCCGAAAATACCGTTACCGCGAGCGGGGGAACCTCGGAGAGATCCTCGACGAAGATGGCGCCTTTGTTCTTCAGGCTCTCGACCACGTATTTATTGTGCACGATCTCGTGCCGGACATAGACCGGAGGGCCATACTTCTCGAGTGCCCGTTCCACGATCTCGATAGCGCGCACGACGCCAGCGCAAAAACCGCGAGGCTGCGCAAGATAGACTTCCATAGGACGGCCCTTACGCAAGCTGCACCACGTTCATTTTTGAGGCCTCCATGCAGGCGGACACGCGCGATCGTCTGCAATATCCGCACCATACGGGTTCCGCGACCAACCCTCCGTTACCAGGGGCATGGAAGCAGACGGCTTTGTGTCAAAAAATGCGGTCCGGGGAAAGCGACATTGCGAGAGGGTCGCAGATGGAACGCATTTAAAGGTATCATAATACATATGACCAGGATACTTATGCTCGCTGAATCGTCACTTTCTTGCCCAGTGGAACGGGATATATCAACGCGCTCAACGCGATTTGGGTCTGCGCCGCTGTCATTTTGGCGCGTGGCCCGAGGTAACCAAAACAAGCATTAGGAGGGGCTGTGGAACTCCGCTAGACAGCGGGGCGTTTCCGGGGCTGCCGCCTAACACCAGAAAGAAACGAAGTGCTGACAAAAACTGTCGTCTCGGTTGTTAAGGCCTGTACGCGCTTTGCACCTTTCGTCCTGATTCTCTCACTCGTCCTTACGGTCGCGTCGGGCATCTATGCGGCGCGCCATTTTGCCATCAACACCGACATCAACACGCTGATTTCGCCCGATCTCGACTGGCGCAAACGCGACATCCAGTTTGAGCAGGCGTTTGATCGCGAAAAGCTGATCCTCGCCGTGGTCGAGGCCCCGACGCCGGAACTGACCGGCGCGGCCGCCAATGCGCTGGCCGAGAAGCTGAAGCCGGACACCAAGAATTTCGAGTCCGTGCAGCCGCTCGGCTCCGGCGAATTCTTCGCCAGGAACGGACTGCTATTTCTGCCGACCGAGGAGGTGGCCAGCACCACCGCGGAGCTCGAATCCGCAGCGCCCCTGATCGAGATCATGGCTGGCGATCCGTCGATCCGCGGTCTCACCGGCGCGCTGGAGACGGGACTGGCCGGAGTCAAGCGCGGCCAAGCCAATCTCGACAATGCGGCGCGCCCTTTCACCTATGTGTCCGAGACGGTCGAGAAGGTGCTCGCGAAGGAAAACCCGGCGTTCTCCTGGCGCGAACTGGTGAGTCAGAAGCCGCTCACCGACGCCGAGAAGCGCGCCTTCATCGAGATCAAGCCGGTCATCGACTATGAGGCGCTGGAGCCAGGCAAGGATGCCACCGACGCCATCCGGAAAGCTGCAGCCGATCTGAAATTCCCGGAGAATTTCCAGGCCCGAGTTCGCCTTACCGGACCGATCCCGATCGCCAATGAGGAATATTCGACCGTGCAGGAGGGCGCCATCGTCAATGGCATCGGCACGGTTCTCATCGTGCTGGTGATCCTGTGGCTGGCGCTGCATTCCGCCAAGATCATCTTTGCGGTGTTCGTCAACCTGGTCATCGGTCTTGTGATCACCACGGCAGTGGGTCTCTGGCTGGTGGGATCGCTGAACCTGCTGTCGATCGCGTTTGCGGTGCTGTTCGTCGGCCTCGGCGTTGATTTCGGCATCCAGTTCAGCGTGCGTTACCGATCGGAGCGCTTCAAGAACGACGATCTGCGGGGGGCGCTCGCGGAAGCGGCACGGCGTTCCGCGATTCCGCTGTCGCTTGCCGCGATGGCAACCGCGGCCGGCTTCCTCTGTTTCCTGCCGACCGACTACAAGGGCATTGCCGAGCTCGGCAAGATCGCCGGCGCCGGGATGGTGATCGCATTCATCTCGAGCATCACCGTGCTGCCGGCGCTGCTGACGCTGCTCAATCCGCCCGGCGAGGACGAGCCGGTTGGCTACGCCTTTCTGGCGCCCGTCGACAAGTTCCTGGAGGATTATCGGGTGCCGATCATTGTCGGCACGTTGCTGATCGCGACCGCGGGTCTGCCGTTACTCTACTTCATGAAATTCGACTTCAACCCGATCAATCTGCGCAATCCACACGTCGAGTCGATCGCGACCTTCCTCGACCTGCGCAAGGATCCCAACACCGGCGCCAACGCCATCAACGTGCTCACCCATTCGGAAGCCGACGCCAAGAGGATCGAGGCGAAGCTTGAGAAGCTGCCGGAAGTGGCGACCGTGCGCTCGCTCGACAGCTTCGTGCCGACGGACCAGCCGGCAAAGCTGAAGATGATCGAGAAGGCCGCAAAGGTCCTGATGCCGGTAGTCAATCCGGAGTCGGTCGATCCGGCGCCGTCGGACTCTGAAAATATCGAATCGCTGAAGAGCTCGGTGGATGCCCTGCGGCGGACGGCGGGCGACGGCAAGGGACCGGGCGCAGTAGCTTCGCGTCGGCTGGCCGATGCCCTGCAAAAACTCGCCGATGCCGATCAGGCGACCCGCGACAAGGCACAGGACGTGTTCGTCGCCCCGCTGAAGCTGACCCTGGACGGGGTGAAGGCGCTGCTGACGGCCCAGCCGGTCACGCTGGAGAACCTGCCGCCGGAACTGGTGAGCGCCTGGAGGGCGAAGGACGGCTTGATCCGCGTCGAGGTGCTTCCGAAGGGCGATCCCAACGACAACGACAATTTGCGCAGATTCGCCGACGCAGTGCTTGCCGCTGAGCCGACCGCGATCGGGGGGCCGGTGTCGATCCTCAAATCCGGCGACACCATCGTGAGGGCGTTCATCCACGCCGGCATCTGGGCGCTGTTGGTGATCAGCCTGCTGCTCTGGATCACGCTGCGCCGGTTCACCGACGTTCTGATGACCATGGTGCCGCTCCTTGTGGCCGGCGCGGTGACGATGGAAATCTGCGTTCTGATCGGGCTGCCGCTCAACTTCGCAAACATCGTGGCGCTGCCGCTCTTGCTCGGCATCGGTGTCGCGTTCAAGATCTATTATGTCGTCGCTTGGCGCTCGGGCAGAACGAACCTGCTGCAGACCTCGCTGACGCGCGCGATCTTCTTCAGTGCGCTGACGACGGCAACCGCCTTCGGCAGCCTCTGGCTGTCAAGTCATCCCGGCACCGCGAGCATGGGCAAGCTGCTCGCGCTTTCGTTCGTGGTCACGCTCGCTGCGGTGCTCCTGTTCCAGCCAGCCCTGATGGGCAAGCCGCGCCACCTCAGCGAGTAGCGCGCCCGATGTCAGCCAGCAGGCAGATGTCGCCGACCGAATCGGTCGGCTGGCCGGCTGCATGCTTCTGCGCCGCCGCGGCCGAGCCGGTGGTCTTCGGGGCAGGGGCGCTTGCTGGCGCCGCGGCCTGCGCCTGACCCGCAACGCCCTTTGCTGCGCCTTTGGCCGTGCTGCTGGCGGGGCTCGAGGGGATCGGCGGACCGACTCGAGTCCAGGTCTCGCCGCCGCAGAGGAAGCCGAGCACGCAACCCTGAATCTCGAGGCGATCGTCGCCGGCGGGCTTGATGGTCGAACTGTAGGTCTGGCCGTCCTTGGCGTTGTAGACTTGGCCTTCCCAGGCATCGGTGCCAGGCTTCTTCTTCATGTTGAGCAGGATCGGCATGCCCAGCGTCGGCCGGTTCTGCTTGGCCGGATCGGGGTTGTTCGAATCGCGCCCGCCCGGAGTCTTCTCCCAGGCCACCACGCCCCACATGTTGCCGTTGCACTGCGCAACCCGAATGTTTGCGACGCCGTCCGCAACTCGCCAGTCGCCGGTCGGGTCGGCCGCGAGTGCTGGTCCGGCGCCCAAACCTGTTGTGAAAATCAATCCCGAAAAAGCTGAAAAAGCTATTGTGCGTGCGAGCGATCTTGGGCAGTGCAACATGATCTGGACCTGTGCTTAAGTGTGGGTCTGAAGCGGGGGTCAAAACGCCGCATTTGGTCTTTTCAGTTGACGAAACCGACATCAACCGCAGTAAGTTACGAATGGCCTTAAGTTCGAATTTTGACCTTTCCGAGATGTTTGTCGCGCGCGAGTCGCAGCGCAGCGCCATGCATACGCGACACCTGAACGAGCAGTTCGTGCGCGTGCTGAAGACCATCGGTTACGATGTCGGGTTCCAGAAGGGCCAAGGCCAGTACCTCTACGATCGCGCCGGCGCCAAATATCTCGATTTGCTGAGCGGTTTTGGCGTCTTCGCGATCGGCCGGAACCATCCGGCGCTGCGCCAGGCATTGAAGAGCGTGCTCGACGCCGACATGGCAAACCTCGTGCAGTTCGATGTGTCCACGCTCGCGGGCATTCTGGCCGAGCGGCTCCTGGAACACGTGCCATATCTGGAAAAGGTATTTTTCGCCAATTCCGGCGCCGAAACGGTCGAGGCGGCGATAAAGTTCGCGCGCGGCGCGACCGGGCGTCCTGGCATCGTCTATTGCAGCCATTCTTTCCACGGCCTGTCCTACGGTGCGCTCTCGCTGACGGATGATCCGAATTTCCGCCTTGGCTTCGAGCCGTTGCTGCCGGGCTGTACGCCGGTTCCGTTCAACGATCTCGCCAGCCTCGAGCGCGCGCTGTCGTCCAGGCAGGTGGCCGCCTTCATCGTCGAGCCGATCCAGGGCAAGGGCGTCAACTTGCCGACTGACGAGTTTCTGCCCGGTGCGCTGGCGCTGTGCCGCAAATACGGCACGCTGTTCATCGCCGACGAAATCCAAACCGGCATCGGCCGCACGGGCAAGTTCCTCGCAGTCGAACACTGGAACATCGAGCCCGACATGGTGCTGCTCGCAAAAGCGCTTTCGGGCGGCCACGTGCCGGTCGGCGCGCTGCTGACGCGCAAGAACATCTTCGACAAGATCTTCAACCAGATGGACCGCGCCGTCGTGCACGGCTCGACCTTTGCCAAGAACGATCTGGCGATGGCCGCCGGCATCGCCACGCTCGAAGTCATCAAGGCCGACAATCTGATCGAGAAGGCCGCCAAGCGCGGCGCCGAATTGCACATGGCGCTGACGCGGCTGGTACCCGGCTACGAGCTGTTGAAGCCACTGCGCGGCAAGGGCCTGATGCTCGGCGTCGAGTTCGGCCCGCCGAAATCGCTGCGGCTGCGCGCGTCGTGGAACGTGCTGGAGACCGCCAACAAGGGCCTGTTCTGCCAGCTCATCACCGTGCCGCTGTTCAAGGATCACAAGATCCTGACGCAGGTCGCGGGCCACGGCAGCCACACCATCAAGCTGCTGCCGCCGCTTGTGATCACGGAAGAGGATTGCAACTGGATTGCCAATTCCTTCGATACCGTGATCGCCGCGAGCCACAAGGTGCCCGGCGCGATCTGGTCGCTCGGCAAGACGCTCGTCGACAACGCCGTCAGGAAGTCGGCGTAACGCCGCAGGGGCGATTGGCGAATCGTAATTCGCCGCTCGTCTCTCAGCTTAAATCATCGGCGGATTGCGCCTGTGGCTAATCCGCCCCACGAGGTCGGTCCGACGCCGGTAGGTCGTAGTTTCGACCGATCTGCCTTATAGTAGTCGGCGTGGTCGATCACGAGGAGAAGAACCCATGCGCATTAGCGGCGGCTGTCATTGCGGCGCGATCCGATACGAGGTGGAGGGCGACCTCATCGTGCACGCGCTGTGCCATTGCAGCGATTGCCGGCGGCATTCCGGCGCGCCGATGGTGGGCTGGGCGATGTATGCGGCGGATGCGCTCAAGGTGACCCAGGGCGAGCCGAAGGTCTATGCATCTTCCGAACACGGCCGCCGGCATTTTTGCGCCAATTGCGGCACCGGGCTTTTCTACGTCAACGAGCAGATCATGCCGGGGATCATCGACGTGCAAAGCGCGACCTACGATGATCCGGATGTCGTTGCTCCGGTCGTGCACATCCAGGTTGCCGAACGTATCGGCTGGATGGAGCGTGCGCACCAACTGCCGGTCTTCGAGCGCTACCCTCCGCAGCAATAGCCGTCGAGCCGGGCAGGCGGAGATGCCTGTTTCCGCAGGCGATCGCAGGATTTTGGCCTGCCGCGGTCGGGTGCCGTGGACGAATGTTTTTCGCCTTCACGGCGTCGTGCGAATTCATAAATTGGCGGTGAAACGGATTCCGCGCATCGCAACGCTACCCCACATAGGTGATGTCTTCCGCTTACTGAGGAACGATCACCATGACGAAAACCATTTCGACAGCTGCCGCCGCGCTGCTGCTGACCGCCATTGCCACGCCGGTGTTCGCGCAGGCCGCCATCCAAGAGCCCGGCCTGTATTCTTTCTATCATCCGAACGCTGACGTGCTTGCCGGCCGGTCCGGCTATCGCCCGCTCGATGGGAACGCGTACTACAACGCGGTGCCGCCGGCGCCGCTGGTGCGACATCATCGCGCGGTTCGCAGGGCGCGATAGCGGCCACCGTCATTGCGAGCCTCCCGGTCGGCGCGAAGCGCCGCCGGATGACGGGCTCCGCGAAGCAATCCATCTATCGGCTTGTTGAGCCCACGGATTGATTCGTCGCTTCGCTCCTCGCAATGACGGTCTTATCCGGCTCCGCGCGTGGCGGCCTCGATCTTCTCGCCGAAATTCGCCAGGTCTTCCTTTGCCAGATCGCTAATGGCCCAATAGTCGATACCGCGATCACTCCAGCGGCGGATGTTGAATCCCTGCACCGTTTCCATGCTCGCCGGGCGGTGCTCGGTGCTCGTGCCCTGCGCTGCGAACAGGTTGATCACATGCTGGCGGCGGCGGTAGATCACGGCGCCGACGGGTCGGCCATCGATATAATCCAGCCGGCCGCCGACCAGCACAAATCCCTGCGGGCCGAGATCGATCACGGGCGGGGAGACGTCAAGCCGGCCGTTGAACCACGGTTTTACGGTGTGCTGATCGGTGGAAACGACATCGGTCAGGTGGCCCGCCTGCAGCGAGCGCAGATGCGCCGAGACGAACGCGGTCTGCAGGCGCTGCTCGTCCTCGCCGCGCAGCACGATCGCAAGCAGGCCGCTCGCCGCGATGGCCGACACCGCCGAGCCCATAGCAAATCCCCTCAGAAGCGCGCGCCGAGACGGCGCTTGCGCCTGCGGCAGCGAGGCTTCTATGCGACGGCGCAACTCCGGCGGGGCTGTGTAGCGCACATCGTCTTGGGCAATCGCCTTCTTCATCGCGCGATAGTCGCGCGCCGCGCCGCCGCATTTGCCGCAGCCGGCAAGGTGCGCTTCGACCTCGCGCGCGTGTCCGGCGTCGAGTTCGCCATCGATCAGCGCGTTCACCAGGATTTCAGCCTCGTCGCAGGTCATTTCTTCGGCTCCTGTTCCGCCAGCCATGCCGACCGCAGCATGGCGCGGGCGCGCGCGAGGCGCGACATCACGGTCCCTACGGGTACGTCCGCGACATCGGCGATCTCGCGGTAGGAAAGGTTTTCGATCTCCCGCAGCACAAAGGTTTCCCGGAACGGCTCGGCAAGGGCTGCGATCAGGCGCCGGATCGTCCCGGCGTCGTGTTGTTTTACAAGTCTTGCTTCCGGCGTCTCCTCGGCCTCATGCCACATCGGCGTCCGTTCGGCGTCCTCGGGCAATTCATCTGCGCCCGGGCTCGGTGCGCTGGCGCGGCGCGCATATTCGGCGTGACAGACATTGCGCAGGATCGCGAACAGCCATGGCTTGATCGCCGGTCCGCGATAGCTGTCGAAATGCTTCAGCGCGCGCAGATAGCATTCCTGCACCGCGTCTTCGGCGTCGCTCGCGTCATGCAGCAGATAGCGCGCGAATGTATAGACGTCGTCGAGATGCGGCAGCGCCAGTTCGCGAAAGCGCCGCGCCCGTTCGGGATTGTTGTCGACTACCTTGACCGGCATGGCCCTTGGCCCGGCACTTGCGGATCGCTGCTCCCGGCCGGCGGCAGGCCACCGGGCGGGCAGGGCTGTGATGCCTTGGTTTGGGTCGCTACTCAACCTTGATCGTCCCGCTTCTCGCTGGAGCCCGGCCGGGCCTTGCGGAGACATGATCGGTTCGGCCCTCAATTTATTCCCGTCATCCCACCATCATGCATGGCTAACGCGAACGTGATCGAAGCCCGGGCGCGATCGAGCGCGGCCGGGAATAACGGCGCCCATCACCCAATCAACTGCCACGTCGCAAACACAAAGCCGGCTTCCGGCGTCCAGCCATCGAAAAGGGATCTCCATGTTGAACATGTCGCGTCGTGATGTCGTGCTGACCGCGGGCTTTGCAGCCGCGATCGGCCTGAATTCCCGCTTCTCTATTGCCGGACCCGCGCTGGCCCAGTCCGCCCCGGAAGCCGGCAAGGGATTCTACAAATACAGGATCGGATCGGTGGAGGTGACCGCGCTATATGACGGCATCTGGAAGAAGCCGCACGATCCGGCCTTCATCAAGAACGCCAGCATCGACGAAACCAAGGCCGCGCTGGCCGCGGCCGGCATGACCACCGACTATATGCCGATCCCGCTGACCGTCCTCGTGCTCAAGATGGGCGACAAGCTGGTCATGATCGATTCCGGCTCCGGCGTCGGCCAGTGGCAGCCGACCGCAACCAGCCTGCCCGACAATCTGAGGGGCGCCGGCATCGATCCCGGGAAGGTCGGCACCGTGCTGATTTCGCATTTCCATCCCGATCATAT
The DNA here is from genome assembly GCA_023432885.1 of Pseudomonadota bacterium. Taxonomy (GTDB): domain Bacteria; phylum Pseudomonadota; class Alphaproteobacteria; order Rhizobiales; family Xanthobacteraceae; genus Bradyrhizobium. Next base: position 43,566 of record JAEZEU010000026.1, read on the forward strand.
CTTCGGCTTGATGCAAAAGGGCACCAATGCCGCGAACTATCCGAATGCCGAACTGATCGTCAGCGCTGCCGAGTATCGCTGGTGGACCGAGCCGGATCGCGTGCAGAAGCTGCCCGAAGCGCGGCGGCCGCTCGCCGCACGCATCCAGGCGGTATTCCCCACCTGGAAGAACTTTCGGCTCGTCGAAGGCGAAACCGAGGTCGTGCCGGGCGTGCGCCTTGTGAATACGCCGGGCCACACGCCGGGTCATGCGGCCTTCCTGCTCGCATCCGGCAACCAGCAGCTGATGATTTCAAACGACGTTGCCTATGTCCCGGCGCTGCTCGCCCCCCATCCGGAATGGCAGGGCGCCTACGACCAGGACGGTCCGCTCGCCGTGGAGACCCGCCGCAAGCTGATCGACCGGGTCATTGCCGACAAGATGGCGATCTGCGGTGCGCATTTCCCGTTCCCAGGCGCCGGCACCTTCGTCAAGGACGGCGCCGCCTATACCTTCACGCCGGTGCAGGCATAGCCGAGCCGGACAATTCTCGCGCAAGAAAGGATATTCCCATGCGTTTCACTAAAAGCCGCACCCGCTTCGCGCTGCTACTGGCAGTCAACCTCGTTGCCGCGCCGGTCACCGCGATCATCGGATCAGCCCCGGCGCTCGGTGTCGACAACATGAACTCGCCGGACGCGCCCGACCTCACTTCCGTCAGGGCGAAGATCAAGGCCGCTGACTATCAGGGCGCGCTCGCCGAGCTCAAGACTCTCGCCGATACCAATCAGCATGCCGATGTCTATAACCTGATGGGCTTCAGCCTGCGCAAGCTCGGCGACTATCCGGCTGCGCTCACCTTCTACAAGAAGGCACTGGACTTCAATGCGGATCACAAGGGCGCGCGCGAATATCTCGGGGAGCTGTACGTCGAGATGGGCGACCTGCCGAAGGCCCGCGAGCAGCTCGCTGTCTTGACGAGGCTGTGCCCGCAAGGCTGTGAGGAGCGCGAGGATCTGGAGAAGGCGCTCGCCACCAAGGCCGCGAAGGTCAACTGATGTCCGGCACTTGGGAACGTGCCCTGACAGATGCCGGCCTGCTTGCGGGCCGGCTTCTGCTGGTTTTCATTTTCCTGCACGAAGGTTTTAGCTTGATCGGCAACTATGCGGGCGCCTCGGCCTATATGCAGAAGTCCGGCGTGCCATCGCTGCTGCTTCCGGCCGTCATTGCCCTTCAGCTCGGCGGCGGATGGCTGATCGCGACGGGCGCCATGACGCGGCTGGCGGCCCTGTCCTTCGCCGGATTCTGCGTGCTGACCGCCGTTCTTTTCCATTGGCAGTTTGCAGATCAGAATCAGCTGCTGCATTTCCAGAAGGACCTCGCGATGTCAGGTGGATTTATCGTGCTGGCCTGCTGCGGGCCCGGCAACTGGTCGCTCGACCGATATCTTGCGCGCGTCAAACGCGGTTGATCCCCATCGCGTGCCACGTTCGTCCAGCGCTATTTTATCTGTGTTTCGGCCGCGATCAGCTCCCTGCCATCCTGAGTTCTGATCGTCAGCTGGATCGACTCACCGCTTCCGCCGCCGGCAATCGGCGCGGAAAGGTTGTTGCCCTTGATTGGGTCGGGCGTCACGCCGCCGTCGAACAGCGCAGTCTTGCCGCGTTTCATGGTGATGCGGAGAGGTGCGGCTGGTTCGACGCTGAACAGTTGCAGCTTTGCCGCGGCAGCCTCCGCCGAAAAATTGATCAGGATGTTTTCATTCGCATGCGTGACGTTGCTCATGCCCACCGTCGGGCTGTAGGTCTCCGCGACGGAGATTTCGCTTGCAGCGGGAAAGCGGGCCGGGTGGAAGAACTGATCCGAGATGCCCGCCCACATCTCGACAAAAGGCTGGTCGGGGCGCGGGTCGCGCAAGTCGGTGTTCGCGGATGACTGATATCCCCATGTCCACATTTTCAGGCCGGGTGTGACCTTGTTGTCGGCGATGCGGATGAGACCTTCCTCGTTGTCGTGGTTGATGACGCCCCAGAAATTTCCGCCCTGCATGTCGGGCGCGGCATAGGCGATGCCCATGGTCGGCCAGTTCCTGAAGAAGCGCAGCTTCTCGAAGCGGCTCCTGCCTGAGCCGGCGCTCGCATCGCCGCTGGCGATGTTGGCCGACCAGCGCGGCGTGGTGTAGGCCGCAATCGGGGCGATGATCTCGGCGCCGCCGGTGGCTCTGGGATGTTTCGGGGCCGATCCTGGAGCCAGCGTCATGCAGGTCCAGTACTCGTAGTCGATCGCTTCGCTTCGCGTGTTCCTCAGCACGACGCGCGCGTCGAGCGCGGCACGGCCGGCCTTGAGCGTGACGTGGTAAGCCGCCTCGATGCCGGTCGAGCCAGGCCTGAATCTCGGCGGCGGCGCGGAGTAGGCGAAGTCATCCTTGATCGACATCACGACCGTTACTTCGTCGGCGGTCTGTTTCTCCAGCCGGAGATCCCATGGCTTGGACCAGGTCTTGCCATGCTCGGCATCGGGCAGGGTAGGGAAGATGCCGCCATAGACCATCATCCAGTCGTAATAGAAATTGCCGGCCTTCATCCCGTAGGGCACGCCGACTTCCGCGCGGTAGAGCTGCTCGTGGCCGGTCGGCTTGTAGATAATGGAAAGGATGCGCCCGCCGAACTCAGGCAGCAGCGTCACCTTCAGATAGCGGTTCTCGAGTACGTAGGTCCTGAATGTGCGGTCGACAATGGTCTTGGTGTCGAGCGAACCGTCGACGAATCCATTCTCCGCATCGGTCGCATATTTCACCGTGCTCCACGTGATCGTAGACTGCGCGAGCGAAACCCCGTCCGCTGCTTGTGCTGATCCGGGGGCGGCTTGAGATGCATAGAGCGCCAAAAATGCTGCTACGGTCGGGCGGATAACGGCTGGCGCGAGACGATGAACTGTCATTTCGGTTCACCTTGGAGCGGGAACGACTGATCGACCAACGTGGCCGCCTATGACGGCCGCAGGTCGAATTTCCGCAATGCCTTTAGCACCAATTGCGGCGCTTCCTGAACGACGCAGTGGTCAAATCCGTCGAATGTGAACTCGCTGACATCGGGAATGAGCGAAACAGCCCGCGACGACATATTCTTGTAGATGCCTCGGGATTTTTCCGAGGTGGTGATGCGAACGGGGCAGTCGATCCCGGCGAGCCACATGAATGGGTTGCCGCGCGAGTCTCCCTTGTAGATTTGTTCCATCGCCTCAATGATCGGCCGCAGCACCGCCGACTCGATCTCAGGCGTGCAGCGCAGCCGCACCCGGCCGTTCTCGATGGACGTGAAGCCGCGGCGGATGAATGTCCGTAGCGAGATCTCGGTCCAGTTCGCAAACGCCGGTGCTGCGCGAAAGCGTGCGAAGGCGTCGTCGAAACTGTCGAATTCAGCCTGCCGGCGCAGCACACCCTCGACGGAGTGCCGGCCCACTTCGCTCAATTCGGCATCGCGCGCCACGCGCGGATCCATCACAGTCGGTTCCATCGCGAACATGCGCGTGAGGCGCTGTGGCAGGAGCTTCGTCGCCAGAAGCAGGTCGGTGGCGCCGGCGCTGTGTCCGATGCCGTAGATGCCGTGCAGGTCGAGCGCACTGATCACCCGGCAGACGTCTTCGGCGTAGTCGATGAAGTGATAGCGGTCTGCCGCCGGCTTGTGGCTCTCGCCGTGGCCGCGGCGGTCGAGTGCAATCACCCTGTAATCAGAGACGAGATTGCCCGCGAGTTCGTCCCAGACATCGGCGCAAAACCCGGTGCCGTGCAGCAAGAGCGCGGGCGGCTTGCCTGAGTCGCCCCATTGCACCAGTGCAATGCGGTCCTCGGCAGAGCCGATCGAGAAGCGTTGCTGATGAACCATGGGCTACCGGCGGGAATCTTCCAAGATCATCGTCGCCGCCTTTTCCGCGATCATCGCGGTCGGCGTGTTGGTATTGCCCGAGGTGATCGTCGGCATCACCGAGGCGTCCGCAATGCGCAGCCCAGCGATCCCGAAAAAGCGCAGCCGCTCGTCGACCACGGCAGACGGATCGCTCGCGATTCCCATCTTGGCTGTGCCGACGGGGTGGAAGATGGTGGTGCCGATGTCGCCGGCCGCTTTCGCCAGCGAGGCATCGTCGTCGCCGACGGACGGGCCGGGGAGGTATTCGCTGGGCCTGTACTTTTGCAGCACCGGCTGTTGCATCAGCCTCCGGGTGGTGCGGATCGCATCGGCCGCGACACGGCGGTCCTGGTCGGTCGAAAGATAATTCGGCGCGATCATCGGTGCTTCATCCAGCTTCGCCGAGCGGATGCGCACGGTACCGCGCGAGGTCGGTTGCAGGTTGCAGGCGCTCACGGTGATGGCGGGGAAGCGATGCAGGGGATCGCCGAACTTGTCGAGCGACAGCGGCTGCACATGGAACTGGATGTTGGCGCGCTCGCGGGTGGAGTCGGAGCGCGTGAAGATGCCGAGCTGCGACGGCGCCATGGTGAGAGGTCCGCGGCGGCGGAAGGCGTAGTCGAGCCCCATCAGGCCGCGGCGGAACAGCGACCAGTAGGTCTCGTTCAGCGTTCGCACGCCGGTGACCTTGTAAATCGCGCGCTGCTGCAGATGGTCCTGCAGGTTTCGGCCGACGCCGGGCTTGTCGAGCACGGTGTCGATGCCGAGCGGCGACAGCCATTCGGATGGCCCGATGCCGGAGCGGTGCAGCACCTGGATCGATCCAATCGAGCCCGCAGTCAGGATCACTTCGCCCTTCGCGCGCGCCTCGACCATTTCGCCAGCTTGCAGGAAGCGCACGCCGACTGCGCGCCCCTGTTCGACGACGAGACGATCGACCAGCACATTCTTTTCCAGCCGCAGATTTGGCCGCGTCAGCGCCGGCTTGAGGAAGCCGCGCGCCGACGACCACCGCCGTCCGCGCTTCTGGTTGACGTGGAAATAGCTGATGCCTTCGTTGTCGCCGGTGTTGAAGTCGGGGATCCTGCGGATCCCCATCTCTTCGGCGGCATCGCCCACTGCATCGAGAATAGCCCAGGACAGCCGCGGCGCCTCGATGCGCCAGCCGCCGCCCGTGCCGTGATGCTCGCTTTCGCCGAGGAAATGATCCTCGAGCCGCCGAAACGCCGGCAGCACGTCGTCATAGCCCCAGCCGGTCAGGCCAAGCTGCCGCCAGTGGTCGTAGTCGGCGGCCTGGCCGCGCATCGAGATCATGGCGTTGATGGCGGAGCAGCCGCCGATCACCTTGCCGCGGGGGTAGGCGAGCGAGCGGCCGTTGAGGCCGGGCTCGGCCTCGGTGCGGAACATCCAGTCGGAGCGGGGATTGCCGATGGC
>JAEZEU010000029.1 GCA_023432885.1 Pseudomonadota bacterium
GGCCCCGGTGCGGCAACACCCGCCACGTCTCCGCCGGCCAGCATGCCGGCAACAAGCACAGCCCCGATCGAGACATACCAGCGCATCGCGGCCCTCCCGTCGTCTCTACGATGGTGACACGCAAACCGCTTCGCGCAAAGAAGTAAGACGACTTGTCCATCACAATCGGTTTAGTCGACCGCGCCGTAATTGGCCGGATTGCCTCAACATTTCGGCTTTGAACGAAAGCGGCCAGAAAGGCGCTGCCTGAGGGAGCACGCCGGCCTCTGAACGTCGGTGCGCTGGGAGCCTGCTGAAAATACTGGCAGCCAGCCCCGAGGTCAGCGTCGACCGGCCCGCCCATTGAAACCTGCGGAACTCGACGAACGGCCGCCATGGCTGCACTGACCGAATTGAAGCTCTCCGATAATGCACATTCCGAGACCCCGCCGAAGCCTGTAAGCTGGGGGAAACCGCGGTCGCCCGCGGCGATCAGGCCATGGTCCTGCCGTTGCGGAGCGCGCCGGCTTTTGACCGCGGGCCGATCCTGGTGGGATCATGCTGGAGCTTCTGCCGCCATGACCGACACCGACGTCAAGCGGAAAACCAGGGTCAAGACCAAGGCTGAACGGCCGCGTCTGCACAAGGTGATCCTCGTCAATGACGACTACACGCCGCGCGACTTCGTCGTCACCGTGCTGAAGGCGGAATTCCGCATGAGCGAGGACGAAGCCTACAAGGTAATGATCACGGCGCACCGCCGTGGCGTCTGCGTCGTCGCCGTGTTCACAAAGGACGTCGCCGAGACCAAGGCGACGCGCGCCACTGACGCCGGGCGCGCCAAGGGCTATCCGTTGCTGTTCACCACGGAGCCGGAGGAATAGAGGCGCGGTAGCGCGACGGCATTCTGTTCGGTCGTCCGCCCCTCACCTTTTCGCGGGCAGCGCCACTTCCCGTGCCGAAGCTAGACCGACCAGTAGTTCGGATGCGGATAGGCGCGCGAACGATCGCCCCAGTCGAACGTGTCATCGTCCAGTTCGCACGGGCCGGCCTGGAGGTCTTCGAGAGTCAGCCCGGTTTCGAAAGCCTGACGCGCCGGATTGTATTTCAGCCCGCGCCATTGCACGGGGTAGTGATGGTGCCGGCCGAGCAGCCCACCGGTTTTGATCACCGCATAGGCTACCGTGCCGCTGGCCTTTTCCAGCATCAGCCGTTCGATCGTGCCGAGCCTCGTGCCATCGCGTCCATAGACCGTGACGTGCTCCACGCGATCGCTCGGAATCAGGGTGTGCATGGCGATCCTCCCTGTTGGCTCGTTCAATCGTATCATGAACAAGCCCGCAGCGCTGCCGGTTCCCTGCAAATTTATCGATTGCCGCCAACAAAAGATTCAACTCTTGAGAGTAAGCCCGGTGGCAATGACCGTCAACCTTCGCAAGTCGCTGCAAACCTCCGTTCCGCAAACGCAGTTCGGCCCGTTCAGGCTGCTGCAGGCTCTGCCATGGCTGGTGCTGGCGGCGGCGATGCGGGTGATCGCGTTCGGCGGCGGTGCCGTCGCCCTGCCCGCCATTATCGTGGCGAATCTGGCGGTGCTGCAGGCATTTCTCGCGACAGCCACGCGCTCCATCGAAGCCGAAGGCGGCCAGACCGGGCTCGGCGATCTCGACTTCCTCGAGCAGTTTCAGCTGATGCGCGTGGTGCTCTGGCGCATCGTCGGGCTGATGGTCGCTGTCGCGATGGCGATGGCCATGCTGGGATTCACCGGCATGGCGCCGGACATGCTGTATGGCATCGACGGCATGGCATTCGACCAGCACACGGTAACGGGCAAATTCTGGAGCGCTTTCATCGCCGCGCTTATCCTGATGATTCTCGTCGGGGCGGAGCGCGATCGCGGCAAGGTCCGCCTGTTCGCTGCACTCGGCGAATTCACCCGACGCTGGTACTGGCTCGGCGGCGCCGTGGTCGTGCTCGGCATCGCCTATCTTGGCCTCGGCGTCGTACAGAGCTGGGTGCGCGACGCGATCCGGATGTTCTGGCAGACGTCGGACGCCGGTCAGTTCATCAAGAATCTGATCTACTTCGTCTTCATCTTTGGCTTCGCCATGCTGCGGCTCTGGATGACGCTCCTCATTCTCACCCACGGCCTGAAGCTATCCTACGTCCACGACGACTAGGCTGCGGCGGCTGTTTCTTCGTCGAACAGGCCGTAGACCCGCTGGGCCCTCGCGAAGCCCGCGATCGGAAACTCGCCGAGATCGCGCCAGCCGCCGCTGCAGATACCGGCAAAGCCCTCCGAGGCGACAATGGTACGGTGCAGCCGGCCGGTGAGCTTTTCCAGGCGTGCGGCGAGATTGACGGCTGGGCCGATGCAGGTGAAGTCGAGCCGCGTGCCGCCGCCGATATTGCCGTAGAGGATCGGTCCGACATGCAGCGCAACGCCGAAGCGGAAGCGCTCGATGGTTTCGCCGATCGGATACTGCATCGCCTCGACGCCAGCGAGCGTCTCGCGCGCCGCCTTCAGCACCTGTGCGCAGACCTGTGGCGAATCGCCGACATATTCGTCGATCGGAAACACCGCGAGCAGGCCATCACCCATGTATTTCAGCACCTCGCCGCCATGCGCCTTGATGGCCGCGACCTGGCAGTCGAAGTAGGTGTTGAGGATGTCGACGACCATCTCGGGCGGCAGGCGGTCAGACAGTGCGGTGAAGCCGCGCAAGTCGGAGAGCCAGATCGCGGCGTTCATGTTCTCGGTGTGACCGCGCCGGATCTGGCCGCCCATGATCTTCTCGCCGGCGCGGTTGCCGACATAGACGTCGAGCAGCGTGGTGGCCTTGCGCTGAAGTGTGATCACCTCGATCAGGCGCGCCAGCGGCGAATTGATCGATCTGAGCGCGTCGAGCTGCCCGTCGGTGAAGCCGCCCTCCTGCCTGGTGGTCCAGCTCGTGGCGTGGAGGTCACCGTCGATGAAGCGAATGGGCAGCGCAATATAGTCCGTCACGCCTTCGGCGCGCAGGTCGTCGATGATGGGATATCGCGTACCGCCGGCATCGTCGACGCGGCAGCGGACCTCGCGGCTCTCGCGAAACACGATCGAGAGCGGTCTCGCGTTGAATTCCGGCGAGTCCACGATGTCGAAATCGACCGTACCCATCGCAATCTCTTCGCCGGGCTTCCAGATGAAATTGCGGCCGAAAATGTCGGGATGCAGCGTACGAATGAAGAAACCCACCCGCCACAGCGGGATGCCGGCCGCGCAGAGGCGGCGGCACAGTTCGTCGATCATCCTGGAGGGAACGGGCGACGGCCGGGCACCGTCGATCAGCCATTCCCTGATGTCGCTCACGTCAACCGGCATGATCGCCCTGCCCTTCCAAGTCGGGGAATATGGGGGGCTTTGCGCGCGGGCGCCAGCCTGCTGCTAGCCGACCTGCCCGCGATGGCGCAGGAGATGGTCGGCAAGCACGCAGGCCATCATGGCCTCGCCCACCGGCACGGCCCGAATGCCCACACAGGGATCGTGGCGGCCCTTGGTCATGATCTCGGTCTCAGCGCCCTGGCGGTCCACGGTGCGGCGCGGGGTGAGGATCGATGAGGTCGGCTTCACCGCAAAACGCACCACCACCGGCTGGCCTGTGGAGATGCCGCCCAGAACGCCGCCAGCGTTGTTGGAGAGGAAGCGCGTGCCGTCATTGCCGGTGCGCATCTCGTCGGCATTCTCCTCGCCAGACAATTGCGCCGCGCCAAAGCCCGCACCGATCTCGACGCCCTTCACTGCATTGATGCTCATCATGGCCCCGGCAAGATCGCTGTCGAGCTTGGCGTAGATCGGCGCGCCGAGTCCTGGAGGCACGCCCTCGGCAACCACTTCGATGACGGCGCCGATCGATGAGCCCGCCTTGCGGATGCCGTCTAGATAGCTCTCGAAGAAGGCGGCCTTTTCCTTGTCGGGGCAGAAGAACGGATTATTCGCGACCTCGTCCCAGTCCCATTTCTCGCGGTCGATCCTGTGCGGGCCCATCTGCACCAGCGCGCCGCGCACCTTCACCTCGGGCAAAATCTTCCGCGCGATCGCGCCCGCAGCAACGCGCGTTGCCGTCTCGCGCGCGGAAGAACGCCCGCCGCCGCGATAATCGCGCAGGCCGTATTTGGCCTCATAGGTGAAGTCGGCATGGCCCGGCCGGAACTTGTCCTTGATCTCGGAATAGTCCTTGGAGCGCTGGTCGGTGTTCTCGATCAGGAGCGCGATCGGCGTGCCGGTCGTCACCTGAACGCCGGTCTTGGGATGGGCCATCACGCCGGACAGGATTTTGACCGTGTCCGGCTCCTGCCGCTGGGTGGTGAAGCGAGACTGGCCGGGACGGCGGCGGTCGAGATCGTGCTGGATATCCTCGACGGTGAGCGGGATCAGGGGCGGGCAGCCATCGACCACGCAACCGATCGCGACCCCATGGCTCTCGCCAAAGGTCGTCACGCGGAACATATGGCCGAAGGTGTTAAAGGACATATTGGCTCGCTTCGTAAGTCAATGCTGACTTAACGCGGGGGGCCACAGCGGTCAACGAAGAGACTGTCATTCCTGGGGCGATGCGAAGCATCGAATCCGGAATGACAGACAGCTAGTTAACTATGCTTCTCCAACACCCCATCGCCGAACACGTAAACGGCGCCCTGCTCGATTGGGAGGTCGGCGGCGCTTTGCGGCGTCTCGTGGCCGAGCGCCACCATCAGCGCCCGGCAGGTGCCGCCATGGGCGACCGCGACGGTATCGGCCTTCAGCGAATAGTACCAGTCACGCATGCGCTGTTGCACCGAGGCATAGGTCTCGCCGCCCGGCGAGGACATCGTCCATTTTTGGGTGAGGCGCCTGGCGTAGAATTCCGGGTCCCTGGCCTGCATCTCCGCCAGGGTCGAGCCTTCCCACTCGCCGTAGCCGACCTCGCGCAGGCGGTCGTCGAGCCCATATTCGCCCGCCGGCAGACCGAGCGCTTCGCGCACGAAATCCATCGTCGAACGCGCGCGGCCGAGCGGGCTTGCGACATAGGCGAGATCGCGCTTGTCGCGAGCCTTGCGCGCCAACAGATCGGCGAGGATGTTGCCGGACCGGGCCGCCTGCCTGCGGCCAAGTTCGTTGAGCGGAATGTCCTTGGTGCCCTGCAAGCGGCCTTCCGCATTCCACGCCGTCTCGCCGTGGCGGATGTAATAGATGGTCGGCACGGGCATGACTTTACGAAGGCTACTCCGCGCTGCGCGAGATATCGGGCGCGTCGGGATGCTTCATGCCGACGATGTGGTAGCCGCTGTCGACGTGATGCACCTCGCCGGTGACGCCGCGCGACATGTCGGAGAGCAGATAGAGCGCGCTGGCCCCGACCTCCTCCAGGCTCACGGTCCGCCGCAGCGGGGCGTTGTACTCGTTCCACTTCAGCATGTAGCGGAAATCGCCGATGCCGGCGGCGGCCAGCGTCTTGATGGGGCCTGCCGAAAGCGCGTTGACGCGGATATTGTCCTTGCCGAGGTCGGCCGCGAGATAGCGCACGCTGGCCTCCAGCGCCGCCTTGGCCACGCCCATCACGTTGTAGTGCGGCATCCACTTTTCCGAGCCGTAATACGTCAGCGTCAGAATCGAGCCGCCGCCCGTCATCAGCTTCTCCGCGCGCTGGGCAATCGCCGTCAACGAATAGCAGCTGATCAACATGGTGCTCGTAAAGTTGTCGGCCGTGGTGTCGAGATAGCGGCCGTCGAGCTGGTTCTTGTCGGAGAAGGCGATGGCGTGCACCACGAAATCGATCTTGCCCCACTGCCTGCCGAGCTCGGCAAAGACTTCGTCGATGGTGGCGGGATCGGCGACGTCGCAATGGCCGAGCAAAATGCCGCCGATCTCCTTTGCCAGCGGCTCGACCCGCTTCTTCAGCGCCTCGCCCTGATAGGTCAGCGCGATCTCGGCGCCGGCATCGTGGCATGCCTTGGCGATGCCCCAGGCGATGGAGCGGTTGTTGGCGACACCGAGGATCACTCCCCGCTTGCCCTGCATCAGACCTGAACTTTGCGGCATCGGCTCCCCAGTCGAACTTGACCTGTGGTCTGGAGGTACACCAGCGCCCTGCGGTGGAAAAGCCCAAATCGGCGCGTCAATAGGCTGTTTGCAGTTTGAACAATGCCCGGAATAGTTCCGAGTTTTGGGTGTTATGCTGGAAGAACGCGTTTGCGCCGATCGATCGGACCCTGTGAAGCATGAGCCCGTTTCGCCAGAGTGTCGAAGCCATGATCCCGGCGCTGCGCCGTTACGCGCGGGCGCTGGCGCGCGACGCCGATATCGCCGACGATCTGGTGCAGGACACGCTGGTGCGGGCGCTGCGATCGGAGAAGCTGTTCCTCGGCGGCGACGTGCGGAGCTGGCTCTACACGATCCTGACCAACCTCAACAAGAACCGGCGACGATCTCTGGCAAGGCGCCCGCAGTTCATGCCGCTGCTCGACAACAATCCAGATGCCAGCGGTACGGAAGCGGAAGGCCGCGACATCGCGCGTGCGCTGGCCACACTGGTGGAGGAACAGCGTGCGGTACTGCTGCTAGTGATGCTCGAAGGCCTCAGCTATCGCGAGGTCGCGGACCTCCAGGGCGTGCCGATCGGCACCGTCATGTCGCGGCTTGCCCGCGCGCGTGCGCATGTCAAAGCCGTTCTGGAAGGCAAGCGTACTGCGTTGCGCCGGGTCAAATAGGGGCGGGAAATCGGGATAAAGCAAGTTTGAGCAGGACGAGACCACGACAATGACCGATCCCAAAATTCCCGTCACCGAAGACGAGCTTCACGCTTACGTCGATAACGAGTTGCCGGCGGAACGCTGCAGCGATGTCGAGGCGTGGCTGGCCGCGCATCCGGAGGACGCGGCGCGGGTGCAATCGTGGCGCGCGATGGCGGAGAGGCTGCATGCCAGATACGATTCGGTGCTCGATGAGCCGGTGCCGAAGCGGCTCGAACTCGAACAACTGGCGAGCCCACCGCGCCGCTGGGTCGTTGGCTCGGCAGCGGCCGCGCTGATCGCCTTCGTCGCCGGCGGCGGGGTTGGATGGATCGCGCACGGCGCATCATCTACGCCTTCGGCGTTCCAGACCATCATGGGCGAGGCGCTGGATGCGCACCGGCTCTATGTCGTGGAAGTCCGTCATCCCGTTGAAGTGCCCGGCGCCGAGCGCGCCCATCTGCAGCAATGGCTGACCCGGCGTTGCGGCTGGAAGGTGCATGCGCCAGATCTCGATTCGGTAGGGCTGAAGCTGGTCGGCGGACGGCTGCTGCCCGGCGCGGCGGGCCCCGCCTCATTCCTGATGTATGAGGGGCCATCAGGGGAGCGCTTCACGGTCTATGCTGCCAAGGCCACGGTGGAGGCGACCCAGATGCGCTACGCCTCTCATGGCCGGGACAGCGCGTTGTTCTGGGCCGAGCGCGGCGTCGGCTTCGTGGTGTCAGGCTCCAGCGACCGCGACCGCCTGACTCAAATCGCCAAGCTGGTCTATGACCAGAGCGAGAAGCTCGGCGGCTGAGCGTGCGCGCGATCCCGAGATTGTTGCGGACGTTCGGCGAAATTCTTGCCGGATCAAGAAGATTAGGGGCCGAATTGCGGCGGGGCGAATTGTCCCAATTTGGACATTGAATATCTGGAATGAGACCACCGGCGCGTCTCATTATCGCACCGGATGATCACGCGAAAATGAGTGGCGCTCGATCCGCCGATCGGCGCAAGCGGCCTCGATCGGGGTTTGGTACCGCGCTGGTCCCCCTTTCGAGGCCGCACCCCTTTCGGGGTCACGCCCATCGACCCTCGCAAACCTGCCGGTTCACGCGGCCGACGACGGCTTTCCCTCCCGGTCCGGCTTCGCCGAGCCAGAAGGTCAGCCAAGATCGCTGCGCGGATTGTACGGATGCCCGTCGCGCCACCGTTGCATCAATTGCTCAAGCTCGTTGTCGTTCCCGTCGGGCAGGATAATTTTCGTGGTGACAAAGAGGTCGCCGGCTCCGCCGCCTCTTGGCAGGCCTTTGCCCTTGAGGCGAAAGGTTCGCCCGCTGGAGGTGTTCTTCGGTATAGACAGCTCCACTGCACCGCCCACAGTCGGCACGCGGACCTTGCCGCCGAGCACCGCCTCGTACAACGTGATCGGCAAGTCGACGCGCAAGTCACTGCCATCGACCTTGAAAAAGGGATGCGGGGCGATGCTGACCGTGATGAGCACGTCACCCGGCCGGTGGCCCGGCGCGGTCTCGCCCTGCCCCTTCAGCCGGATCTGCTGTCCTGCGGTGACGCCGGCGGGAATCCTGACGTTGAGCTCCTTGCCCGTGGGCAGCCGCACCCGCTTCTCGGCTCCCTTGACGGCGTCCTCGAGCGAGACGGTTAGCGAAGCATTGACGTCGAGATCGAGCCCGATGCCGCCGGTGTCGAATTCAAACTGGCTGGCGCCGCCGCGCGCACCCCGACCGGCTGCGGCGCCGAACATGCTGTTAAGGATGTCCTCGAAGCTGCCGCCGCCCCCACCGCCTCCGCTGCGGAAGGTGTAGGTCTCAAAGCCGCCGGGGCCGGCGCGGCCGCGCGGGTCGCCGCCGCCGAAGCCCTGGAAGCGCGGCTTGCCCTCGGCATCGATCTCGCCGCGGTCGAACTGCTTTCGCTTCTCCTCGTCGCCGAGAATCTCGTTGGCCGTATTGATCTCGGCAAAGCGCTCCGCGGCTTTCGGATCGCCCTTGTTGCTGTCCGGGTGATGCTTCTTGGCGAGCTTGCGAAAAGCGCTCTTGATGGCCGCAGCGCTGGCGCTCCGCGGCACCCCCAAGACCTCATAGGGGTCGCGCATCCGTCAAATCTCCTTTCGGGGAATTGGGTCCGTCGAACCCGGACACATATCCGGTTTGGCTTGATGTGGTGGCCAGTTGCATTTCTGCAACGGGATGGCGGCCGAAATCAGCCCCGTCGCCATGGCTTTAGCGTATGTATTTCCCACCGCCCACGGCCAGCCTGGCAGGCTGCCCCCTGCAGCCAGCTTTCCGTGCGGCCGTTAACGTAGCTTGCCAGAAAATCCCGGCAAGTGCGCCCGTCGCCGTCGGCATAGGCCTGGGCAAGCGGCGTCACCGACCCGCGGGCCCCGGTTTGAGGATTGGCCCAAGGCTGGCTCGTGTCCTTGTCGCCCTTGGTCAGCACATCGGAGGCGGCGGTACGGGCGAAAGCCAGGTCGCTTTCCGTTGGCGCCGGCTCCTCCGCCGCCGCGACCGAGCCGGTTACCTCGCGCGCCTCCGATTTGGAGAAGAAGCCGCCGTCGAAGCGGGAGAGACTGCAACCGCCGGAGCTGGCGCCAATTAGAAACAATGTAACCATCGTGCCGAAGGGCCGCATCGCCAATAGGCCAATGCGCGCCCATGCCCTATATAGGCTGGGCTGCAGCGCACTCAGGGACGCTGGCCTACGCAACTCGGTACTCCGGACATGACAGACACTACCTCCATCAAAACCCCAACACCGTTAACATCCGGTGATTTTACGGCCGCTGAGGAACCCTTCGCGCTGTTTGGGGCCTGGTTCGCGGAAGCCGTGAAGTCCGAGCCGAACGATCCCAATGCAATGGCGCTCGCCACCGTCGACGCCGACGGCCTGCCGGACCTGCGAATGGTCTTGATGAAGGGGTTCGATACCGACGGTTTCGTATTCTATAGCCATACCGCGAGCGCCAAGGGCCGCGAACTCGCCGCAAACCCAAAGGCCGGTTTACTGTTCCACTGGAAGTCGCTGCGCCGCCAGGTACGCATCCGCGGACCGGTGACGGCTGTGACTGAGGCCGAGGCCGACGCCTATTTTGCGACCCGGCCGAAGCAGGCCCAACTCGGCGCCTGGGCCAGCAAGCAGTCACAGCCGCTGGAAAGCCGCTTCGCCTTCGAGCAGGCCATTGCGCTGGTCGCCGCCAAGCATGTGATCGGTGAGGTGCCGCGGCCACCGGGCTGGAGCGGCTGGCGCATTGCACCGCTGCGCTTCGAGTTCTGGCACGACCGCCCCTTCCGCCTGCACGATCGCATCGAATTCCGCCGCGACGCGCCGGGCCAGCCCTGGACCAAGGTGCGGCTTTATCCATAACTCACATCGTCATGGCCTGGCCTGTCCGGCCATCCGCGTCTTGCTTTGTTGCGATACCAGGAAAGACGCGGATGCCGGCACAAGGCCGGGCATGACGGAGAACGCGAGAACCACTGATGGTAACTTCCAACCTGCCGCGACGCACGCTGCTTCTGACCGGGGCCAGCCGTGGCATCGGCCATGCAACCGTGATCCGATTTTCCAGCGCCGGCTGGCGCGTGATCACCTGCTCGCGCCATCCATTCCCCGAAGACTGTCCGTGGGACGCGGGTCCCGAGGACCACATCCAGGTCGATCTTGCCGATCATGACGACACCACGCGGGCAATCGGCGAAATCCGCCGCCGTCTCGAGGGTGGCACGCTGCATGCGCTGGTCAACAATGCCGCCATCTCGCCGAAGGGACCGGGCAGCGCGCGCCTGGGCAGCGTCAATACCGACCTCGAAACCTGGACGCATGTGTTCGCGGTGAACTTCTTTGCGCCGATCATGATAGCCCGCGGGCTGATCGAAGAATTGAAGGCCGCCAAGGGATCAGTGGTGAACGTTACCTCGATCGCGGGCTCGCGCGTGCACCCGTTCGCAGGCGCCGCCTATGCGACATCAAAGGCAGCGCTCGCGGCGCTGACGCGCGAGATGGCTTTCGATTTCGGTCGCGTTGGCGTGCGTGTCAACGCGATTGCGCCGGGCGAGATCGATACCTCGATCCTGTCGCCGGGCACGGAGAAGATCGTCGACCAGCAAATCCCGATGCATCGCCTCGGCACGCCGGACGAAGTCGCCAAGATCATCTATGTGCTGTGCACGGAGACCAGCTCATACGTGAACGGCGCCGAAATCCACATCAACGGCGGGCAGCACGTCTGAACCCAAGCTGCCTGATCACGTGACGTGCGCGGGTATTTGATCCCCCGGCAGCTAGAAGCCGCCGAAGGTGCCGAGTACCCTCGGCCAATGGGGCGCTTCGCCACCACAGCCGAACTCTACGAACTCTACCGGCCGCCATATCCGGCTGAGTTCTTTCGGACCGTTGCACGACAATTGGCACTGTCCGGGCAGCAAGCGTTGATCGATCTCGGCACCGGACCAGGTTTGCTTGCGCGCGGCTTTGCGCCCTATGCCGGCCGCGTCGTGGCTGTCGACCCGGAGCCCAGGATGCTGGCTGCCGCCCGCGCCGCGGCAGCGCGGGCGGGCGCCGACGTGACCTTCCTCGAAGGCAGGGCCGAGGACCTGCCTGAAGATGTCGGTCGCTTCGATGTCGTGACGATCGGCCGTGCCCTGCACTGGATGGACCGCAACGCACTCGGTCCGTTGTTCGCGCGGCTGGTCGCGCCCGGCGGCGCGGTGGTTGTCTGCGCCTCCTCCTCCGTCCGCGATAACCACAACCCGTGGCTCGACGATTACGACGTCGCGCGGCGCAGCTGGTCGCACGAACGCCTGTTGTCCGACGCGGGCAAAGGCCGAGAAACGCACCGGAATCTGGCGGGCATCCTCGCTCCCGCCGGCTTTGGCGTGGTCGAGACCGTCAAAGTCGAGACCACGAATCAAACCAGCGCAAGGGACCTCGCCCGCCGCGTGCTGACCTTCTCCTCATCCTCGCCGGCGGCGGTCGGAGACAGGGCCGAGGCTATGCTGGCCGACATCGAAGCACGGCTGTCGCCGTTCAGCCGGGACGGCGTTCTCACCGAGACGGTTGTGTCTGTGGCCGATGTCGCCCGGCGCCTGTCTTGAATTCCGCGCGGCAAGGCCGGCTGCGAGTGGAAGTCGGGACGGAACTATCGGCCAAGAAGCCGGAATGATCTCCGCTCATTGTTCAATCGCAGCCAGCGCGTTGCGCCAGCGCACGAATTGTCAAACCAGTTCGCGCAGGATCTGCGCAGCCTGCCAGCGCAGCTGGGCCGCCTCGACGTTCAACGTGCTGGAGCACTCTTCCTCGCGCTCGCCCTCAGCCAGCACCGCCCCGCAGTGCCGGCAGGTGCGCACCGAGATCGCGGGCGCCCGTGCGCCGATGCGCTGGCGGTAGCTCGCGAGGTCGATGACCGTGCGCGATTGATTTGTAACTTTGTCAACCATTGTGCCCTCGCGGTGTGAGCCGCGTTATCGCAGACAACTATCGCCCAAAAAGTTCAGCGCACAGTTCAAATTTTACCGGTGCGATTGCTGCGGATGGAACCGCCTGGAATCTCCCGCCTATTAGTTGCCGCCGCCTTCGCAGGAACCATGCCGAATCCGGATGGCCGTTCACCCTTCGGAAACGCAAGCCTCACAGCCATTTCTTCCAGCGGAAGAGAAAGTACGGCACGATCGCCGCTGCGAGCATCATCAGCAGCGCCATCGGGTAGCCGTGCGCCCATTGCAGCTCCGGCATCGCCCTGAAGTTCATGCCGTAGATCGAGGCAATCAGGGTCGGCGGCATCAGTACGACCGCCATGACCGAGAACAGCTTGATGATGTTATTCTGTTCGAGATTGACCACGCCCAGCATCGCGTCGAGCACGAAGGTGATCTTGCTGGAGAGATAGGAAGCGTGGTCCGTCAGGGAGGCCACGTCGCGCTGCATGGTTTTGAGCTGCTCGCGCATGTCCTTCGACCACTTCACGCCTTCCATCACCGCAGACATGAAGGTGACGAGACGGCCGATGGAGACGAGGCTTTCGCGGACCTTCGAGGTCAGGTCGCCCTTGCGCCCGATCTCGATCAGGATCTGCGAATATTGTTTGGCGTGCCCGTGGCGCTCGGCTTCCGGCTCGAAGATCTCATGGCTCACCTGATCGATATCGGCGCCACAGCGCTCCAGAATGTCGGCGCAGCGGTCGATCACGGCATCGAGCAGCTCCATCAGCACCATCTCGCCGGTGATCGACGGCGAGCAGGAGCGCGCCAGCTTGTTCTCCACCAGCGCGAACGGCCTCGGCGTCTCGTAGCGCACGGTGACAAGGCGATGGCCGGCGAGAATGAAGGTGACGGCCGTCGTGCGGGGCATGTCGGAGTCGGAGTTGCACATCAGCGTGGCCGTCATGTAGCGCACGCCATTCTCGATGTAGAGCCGGCTGGAAATCTCGATTTCCTGCATGTCCTCCCGGGTCGGCACGGCGATCCCCGCGAGGCGCTCCACCGCCTTGTCCTCCTCCGGCGTCGGCTTGACGAGATCGATCCAGACCGCGCTTTCCGGGAGCGCGCCGATGTCGACGGCAACAGCTTTCTTCAGCGAAAAGTCGGAGGGTACGAAAACCGAGAACATCCACAACTCCGGAAAGTTACCAAAGAGCACACCGGCTTAGCCCGATTCTGGCAAGCGCTTCATGACGCGAACTAACTGGCGCGCAACATTTGTGGCGCCGAAGTGGCGCTAGCAGGGCGTGAACACGGCTGATGTGACCGAATCGCCCAAAACTGGGCCGGATTGACGCAGTCTTTGCGGCAGAAAGGACACAGCCTGCCGCCAACCACGCGGGATAAGTAGCTAAGTTCTAGGAACCATGGAGGGTTTCGAGGATAATGAACTCCAATAAGTTCTGGCGTTTGCGACGCATCGCTTAGACGCGCATGCAGATGATTTTCGATTGGAACTGGATATGTCGTCGTTGAAGGCAAAATTGGGAATTCTGGCTGCGGGGCTGATGCTGTCGGGCTGCATGCAGGCCACAACCTATCAGCCTGCCCCCGAAGCAACGCTCAAGCCGGCCGACAAGGCGCAGCTCGCCAAGGCCCGTTACGAGAAAGTCGCGGTCGCCGAGCCGTTTCGCCGCGCCATCGTCAATTATCACCGCAAGGAAATGCCCGGTACCATCGTGGTCGATTCCGACAACCACTACCTTTATTTGGTCCAGGAAGGCGGCAAGGCGATCCGCTATGGGGTGACCGTCGGTGAGGAGGCGCTCGCTTTCTCCGGCATAGCCAGGGTCGGAAACATGGCCGAATGGCCCAAATGGACGCCGACCGCGGACATCCACAAACGCATCGAAGGCTTGCCGGCGTCGGTGCCCGGCGGCGTCGACAATCCGCTCGGCGCTCGCGCGCTCTATCTCTACCAGGGCAACCGCGACACCCTGTTCCGCATCCACGGGACCAACCAGCCAGAATATATCGGGGCCTCGATTTCCTCAGGCTGCATCCGCATGACCAACGAGGACGTCATCGACCTCTACAGCCGCGTGAAGCTCGGCACCCTAGTCGTGGTGCTCGAACCCAAGCACGGCGATTCGCCGCAAAGTTCGAAGATGGCGCTTCAGGGCGGCGGCAGCGGCCCCATGATGCAGTAAACCGTCGGGCAAACCGAATGAAAAAGCGCCGGGTCTTCGGCGCTTTTTTTTATGTTTGCTCAACGCGCGGCTGGGTCCGAGCCCCAGTCGGCAGAAATGCAACAATCGTCCCTGCTGGGGCGACGCGGCCATCTAAAGGCTGGAATTGCGGTCGGCTTCGACCATAATGCGTGCGCTGAATTGTCGCAGTCCCGGTTCACTAACGTTGTGCCCGGGCACGAGCTTCAACTGGAAGTTTTGCCGATGTCACTGAAACCAATACTGGGAATTCTGGCCGCTGGATTGATGCTGTCCGGCTGCATGCAGGCCGCGACCTACGAGGCGACGAACACCGCCAATTTCAGGCCGCGCGACAAGGATATGCTGGCAAGGACGACCTACGCCAAGGTTCCGGTCGCCGAGCCCTTTCGCCGCGCCATTGTCGACTACCACCGCAGGGAAGCCCCCGGCTCGATCGTGGTCGATTCCGACAATCACTACCTTTACTACGTGCTGAAGGACGGCAAGGCGATCCGCTACGGCATCACCGTCGGCGAAGAGGCTATGGCCTGGTCGGGCATCGCCAAGATCGGCAGCAAGACGGAGTGGCCGGCCTGGCATCCGACCAAGAGCGAGATCTCGCGGCTGGGCGTGCCGACCTATGTGGCGCCGGGCCCCGACAATCCGATGGGCTCGCGCGCGATGTATCTGTATTCCGGCGGCAAGGACACGCTGTTCCGCATTCACGGCACCAACCAGCCCGAATATATCGGGGCCTCTATCTCCTCAGGCTGCATCCGAATGACCAATGAGGATGTCATCGACCTCTACGACCGAGCCGCCATCGGCACGGTGGTGGTGGTGCTGGAGCCCAAGCACGGGGATTCGCCGTTCAATTCGCAGATGGCGTTGCAGGGCGGCGGAGGCGGCCCGATGACGCAATAGTCCCTGCCAAGGGACAGGTGCAAAAGGACCGGCTTCACCGGCTCTTTTTTGATGGCTTGGTGGTCGGCTTCGGCGTTGCGGGCGCGGGCTTTTCCGCCGCCTGAGGCTCCTCCTGATCTGATTCTGCCGCATCAGGCTTTACATGAGAATCGGACCCGGCAGCGACTTCGCGTGGCGGCGCTTCGGCCGGGCGTTCGGCCGGCAACAGCGGCGCGACCTGCGGCAGCGGGTCCCAGACGTTCCACTGGCAGATCCGGTAATTGTTGCGCCGCTCGGCGATGTCGAGATGGATGTGATCCTCATGGTACCCGTCCGATCCCGGACCGAGCACGGTCGAGAACCGCGCGCATGCTGAGTGCAGCACGGCTTCCCGCACCTCGCGCGCCACGGTTCGGTCCGTGAGGGAGATCGACTTGCCGCTGGCGAGCCTGAAGGCGCGCACATCAAGCGCGTTGGCACGGCCGTGCTCGGAGAGCTGGGCGCCGGCGACGCGGTTGCGGCCACGGCATTCGAAAGAATCGAAATTGTCGAGGTCGCTCAGCTGGCTGCCGAG
>JAEZEU010000187.1 GCA_023432885.1 Pseudomonadota bacterium
CGCCTGGGCAATGCCCTGCAGGCTCGCGATCGGCACCAGCCAGAGCGCCGCGCCCATCGCGAGCGCGGCCGCCGCGATGCGCGGCAGCCGTCGGCGCGCCGCTGCATCGATGCCGAAGCCGAACCGCCTGGCGCCCTCGCGGATCAGCCCGACCGCGCTGCCCCAGGCGCCGAGCGCGATGCCGGCGGCGATCCCTTCGGTGCCGAAGAAGTGGCCGAACAGATACGCGCTCGCCAGCGCAAGCAAGATTCCCTTGACCACGGCTAGAAGCGGCGCCGTCGTGTTATCGCGCGCGAAGAAGGCAGGCGCCAGGGCCTTGAACAGCACCTGCGCGGGCAGCCCGAGCGCGAGCCACATCAGCGCGCGGGCGGTGGAGATCGTATCGTCAGCGGTGAAGGCACCGCGCTCGAACAGCAGGCGCACGATCGGCTCGGCGAGCGCGATCAGTCCCAGCGTGGCCGGCAACGCCAGCCCTGCCGCGAGTTCGATCGCGCGCGATTGCGCATGCGCGACAGCGCCGGCATCGCCGCCCTGTACCGCGTTCGACAATTCCCTCACCAGCACCGTGCCCATGGCGACGCCGACGAGGCCGAGCGGCAGCTCGATCAGGCGATTGGCGAAATAGAGCCACGACACGGCGGACGGCGACGACGAGGCGATGATTGCGGCCGCGACCATCAGAAGCTGCGGCCCGCTGTTGGCGATCATGCCGGGTATGGCCCTTGCGAAAAAGCCGCGCATCTCAGCGTCGAATGAAACGCGCAGCGGCGTGGCGGTCTTCTCCGCCCGGCCCAGCATCAGGATCGACAGTTGCAGTAGCCCGGCGATGCCGACGACGGCGGCGAGGATGAGCGCTGCATGTGCGCCGTCCTGTCGCCAGGGCAGCAGCGCGGCGATGGCCGCGATCAGCGCAATGTTGAACAGCATCGGCGAGAAGGCGGCCAGCGCAAAGCGCCCTTGCGCGTTCATGACCGACATCAGCACGGTCACGGGGCCGGCAAAGGCGAGGTAGGGCAACATCAGCCGGGCATTGGCGACGGCCATCGCCAGCGCTTCGCTGCCGGCAAATCCCGGCGCCAGTGCCGTGATGACCAGCGGCATCACAAGGGCCATCAGCGCGGCTGCCACCACCACTGCCGCGCTCACCGTGCCCAGCAGCTTTCCGGCAAAGGCGGCCGCTTCCGCTGCACCTTTCGTATCCCGCAGGCGCAGCCAGACCGGCACGACGGCGGCGTTCAGCGCACCCTCGGTGAGTAGCCGCCGCACGACATTGACGAGCTGAAATGCCACCAGGAAAGCGTCCGCGACCAAGCCGGCGCCGAGCAGCGCGGCAACCATGGAATCGCGCACAAAGCCGAGCAGGCGCGAGGCCAGCGTGCCGGAGGAGACCGTGGCAAAGGAACGGATCATCGATCCTGTATAGAGCATGATCCGGAAAAGTGGGCGCACGGTTTTCCGATCGGATCATGCTCCAAGGGAAGGGGCTTCCCTTGATGCGGTGCAGGCGAACGTGATAACCGCGGTCCGCGATATGCAGCTGGGAACAGGGTTAATGGCCGAGGCAAAATACGACGTGCTCGGGATCGGCAATGCGATCTTCGATGTATTGGTGCGCACCGACGAGAAGTTCCTGGCCGATCACGGCATGACCAAGGGCGGCATGGCCCTGATCGACGAGGCGCGCGCGGCCTCGATCTATCGCGACATGGGTCCTGCCACGGAAATGTCCGGCGGCTCGGCCGCCAACACCATCGTCGGCATCGCCAATCTCGGCGCGCGCGCCGCCTATGTCGGCAAGGTCAAGGATGATCAGATCGGCGGCCTCTACAGCCACGACATCCGGGCCGCCGGCGTCGCCTATGAGACCAAGCCCGCCGCGAGCGGCCCCGCCACCGGCTGCTCCTATATACTGGTGACGCCGGACGGCGAGCGCACCATGAATACCTATCTCGGTGCGGCACAGGATTTGACGCCGGCCGATATCGACCCTGCGCAGATCGAAGCCTCGCGCATCGTCTATCTCGAAGGCTATCTGTGGGATCCGAAGAGCGCCAAGGAAGCCTTTGTGAAGGCCGCGACGATTGCGCATCGCGCCGGCCGCCAGGTCGCGCTCACGCTGTCCGACTCGTTCTGCGTCGATCGGTATCGCGACGAATTTCTCGAGCTGATGCGCAAGGGCACTGTCGACCTGGTTTTCGCCAACGAATCCGAGCTGCATTCGCTGTATCAGACGGCTGACTTCGATACCGCGCTGAAGCAGCTTTCGGCCGACACAAAGCTCGGCGTCGTTACGCGCAGCGAAAAAGGCTGCGTCGTCGTCTCCCATGACGGCGTCGTTGCCGTTCCGGCTTTTCCCATCAAGGAGCTGGTGGACACCACCGGCGCCGGCGACCTCTTCGCAGCCGGCTTCCTGTTCGGCCTCGTACGCAATGCCGGTTATGAAAACGCCGGTCGGCTCGGCGCGCTCGCCGCGGCCGAAGTGATCCAGCACATCGGCGCCCGCCCGCTGGTCTCGCTGAAGGAGCTGGCACAGCAGAACGGGCTGCCGGTTTAATTCACCCTTGATCTCTCAACTTGTCATGGCCGGGGCTTGTCCCGGCCATCCGCGCTTTAATGACAATAACATTTGGTTGAATCGATAGTCCGACGAAATCGATCCACCTCTCCCTTCGGGAGAGGTCGTTTGCGCTGCAAATCGGGTGAGGGACACTGCTCTAACGAGGGACCGTAAGCCCTCACCCGGCGCTGCGCGTGAGCAACCGGCAACATAGGTAACAGTTCAAACCGGCGACATAGGTAACACAATTCCCGTTTCGTTCAGGTCTGTTGTTGTTGGGGCTGTCGACCCTGAGGGCAACGCGCGGCGTGAACGAGGCCATCGTGCGCTATCGCGCCGTGGGCG
>JAEZEU010000033.1 GCA_023432885.1 Pseudomonadota bacterium
CGAAATTCTTCATGTCGGTGATGTAGATGTTAGCCGAGAGCAGCTTCGACTTGTCGCTGCCGGCCTTTGCCAGATGGCCGTCGATGATCGAGAGAATCTCCTTGGTCTGGTCGGTGACGCTGCCGCCCGCCGTCTTGTTGGCGACGACGCCGGCCAGATAGATCGTGTTGCCGTGCACCACTACCTGGCTCATGCGCGGTCCGGTCTCAAAACGCTGGATGCTCATTTCTTGTTCTCCGTTGAATGGCGGGAGTTACCTATAGCGTTTTCGCTCGCGAAGAAAGCGCGTCAAAATGAGCCGTCATCACCGTGCGCGCGGGTGATCCCTACGACACGGCCTTCGCCGCAGCGCGTCCGGCATTGCGGCCGGAGAACAGGCAGCCGCCGAGGAAGGTACCTTCCAGCGAGCGATAGCCGTGCACGCCGCCGCCGCCGAATCCGGCCGCTTCGCCGGCCGCATAGAGACCCTCGATGATCTTGCCGTCTCTGCCGAACACTCGGGAATCCAGGTCGGTCTCGAATCCGCCGAGCGTCTTGCGGGTGAGGATATTCAGCTTTACCGCGATCAGCGGTCCATGCTCGGGATCGAGGATGCGGTGCGGCTTGGCCGTGCGGATCAGCTTGTCGCCGATATAGCGGCGCGCGTTGTGCAGGTTCATGACCTGCGCATCCTTCACATAGGGATTGTCGATCTCGCGGTCGCGCGCCTCGATCTGCGTCTTGATGTGGTCGAGCCTGAGCAGGTCGCTGCCGGCAAGCTTGTTCATGGCGGCGACGAGATCGGCGAGATTGTCGCGCACGATGAAATCGACGCCCTTCTGCTTGAACGCTTCCACCGGCGCCGGCGCGCCCTTGTTGGTGGCGCGCTTGAGCGTCATGCGCCAGCTCTTGCCGGTCAGATCGGGATTTTGCTCGGAACCGGAGAGCGCAAATTCCTTCTTGATGATGCTCTGCGTCAGGATGAACCACGAATAATCATAGCCGGTGCCCATGATGTATTGCAGTTGCCCCAGCGTGTCGGATCCGGGGAAGAGGGGCGCAGGCAGCCGCTTGCCCGTCGCGTCGAACCACATCGACGAAGGGCCCGGCAGGATACGGATGCCGTGGCGCGGCCAGATCGGATTCCAGTTCTGGATGCCTTCGACATAGTGCCACATGCGGTCGCGGTTGATCAGCCGCGCGCCGGCCGCCTCGGTGATCCCGATCATGCGGCCGTCGACATGTTCGGGCACGCCGGAGATCATGAACTTTGGTGGCACGCCGAGGCGCTTGGGCCAGTTTGCGCGCACGAGATCATGATTGCCGCCGATGCCGCCGGAGGCGACGATCACGGCCTGCGCCCGAAGCGTAAATTCACCGGTGACGCTCCGCGACGAGCTCTTGCCGCGTTCCACATTCGTTGGCTCGAGAATGACGCCGCTGACGCCATCTACGACGCCGTTGGCGATATCGAGCGCATCGACGCGATGACGGAATTTGAAGACGAGCTTGCCGCTTTTCGCCGCCTCGCGTGCGCGGCGCTCGAACGGCTCGACAAGGCCCGGACCCGTGCCCCAGGTGACATGAAAGCGCGGCACCGAATTGCCGTGGCCCATCGCGTCATAGCCGCCGCGCTCGGCCCAGCCGACCACCGGGAAAATGCGGTGGCCCATGGCGCGCAGCCAGTTGCGCTTCTCGCCGGCGGCGAAGCCGACATAGGCCTCCGCCCATTTGCGCGGCCAGAGATCCTCCTCGCGATCGAAGGCCGCGGCCCCCATCCAGTCCTGCAGGGCGAGGTCGTACGAGTCCTTGATGCCGAGCCGCCGCTGTTCCGGCGAATCCACGAGGAATAGTCCGCCGAACGACCAGAACGCCTGGCCGCCGAGACTCTGCTCGCCTTCCTGGTCCAGCAGGATGACGCGCCTGCCGGCGTCGGCGATCTCGGTGGCCGCCACCAGCCCCGCCAAACCGCCGCCGACCACAATTACGTCAGCATCGCCAGCCATTGCTTCTTCCCCCGAGTATTGCTCTCATGAAGCCCGTCAACTTTGTCGCGGTCAACGGCAAACGGCGCTTGCCTGTGGCGGTAGCGCCACGAAGCGATTCGACTGTTCCAGTTTGGGATCTTTTGCCGCCTGCGGTGCAGCGCCATTGCAACACTGCACTTGAATTTGGTTTGAGCAACGCTCACCCCCTCGACAAAAATGCCGTTCGGCAACACCCTCCCGCTGTCTGCATCACACAAGACACTAAGATTCGGTTTCGACAGTTTCGACTGGGGCTGGGGGCGTCGACATGAAGTTCGTGACTGGTTTGCTTGCGTCGGCTCTCCTTTTGGCAGGGATGAGCGCCAGTCAGGCAGTCGTGCGGATCGCCGACGATCGCGGCGGCCGCATCGGCACATATGTCGACAAATACCAGGGCCTGCGCTCCTCGGGCGAGACCGTAATCATCGACGGTCTCTGCGCGTCGGCCTGCACCATCGTGCTCGGCGCAGTTCCGCATGACCGCATCTGTGTCACCTCGGCCGCCAATCTCGGCTTCCATGCCGCCTGGGATTTCGGCCCCAACGGCCGCGCCGTTACGAACACCGAAGCCACGCAGATGCTCTATTCGATGTATCCCGCGCCAGTGAAACGCTGGATCGCGGCGCGCGGCGGGCTCACCCCGAAGATGATCTTCCTGCGCGGCAAGGCGCTGCAGGCGATGTACAAGCCCTGCTATCTCGACGCCCAGGCTTCGGCGAACAAGCCGCACGCCCGTTAAATCCCTCCGCAAACGTGATCGACGGCGGCCTCGCGCCGCTTGCCCACGCGCGGAACAGGCCCTATCTGGGGGCCATGGCCCGGCCGATTTCAGCCACAAATGAGACGTTGCCTGCGACTCCGCCCAAAGCGAGGGCGGCCTCCGCCATCCTGTGGACTGCCGCAGTGCTCGGCGCGGTAGCCGTCATAGCTGCGGCAGCGCTCTGGATTTATTATGGCACGGCGGTGTTTTTCGAGATGATCGCTGCCGGCATCGCGGCCTGCTTCTGAAAAGGTAAGTCTTCATGCAACGGCTCAGTCGCCCCGTCGTCATTATCGCGGCCTTCGCCGCGAGCCTGGCCGTCGGGCTGCTCCTGATGACCTGGCTGATGGG
>JAEZEU010000194.1 GCA_023432885.1 Pseudomonadota bacterium
GGGGGCCGCGCACCGTGCCTTCCGACCACGTTACCGTGCCGGCAGGATCGAGGCGGAAGTCCGGAATGCGTTTCAGCCATTCCTCGATGGCGACGATCATTTCCATCCGCGCCAGGTTGGAACCGACGCAGCGGTGAATGCCGAGGCCGAAGGCGGCGTGGCGATTTTCCTTGCGGTCGATAACCACCTTGTCGGCGTCCGGGAACACCGCGGGATCGCGATTGGCGGCAGGAAACGACAGCAGCACCATGTTGTTGGTCTTCACCGGACAACCGCTGATCGTGGTGTCCTTCATCACTTCCCGCGCCATCGTCACCGGCGAATAGGCGCGCAGGAATTCCTCCACAGCGGTCGGGACCAGTTCCGGCTCCCTGATGAGCCGTTCGCGGTCCGCCGGCGTTCTGGCGAGGTGCCAGAGCGAAGAGCCGATCGCGCTCCAGGTCGTGTCGATGCCGGCGATCAGCAGTAGGCGCAGCGACCCCAGCACGTGCATGTCATCGATGGGGTGACCGTTCGGGCCCTTCGCATTCATCAACGTGGTGATGAGATCGTCGGTCGGCTTCTTCTTGCGCTGCTCGAGGTGACTCGCGAAGAACGCGGTCATCTCATGCACCGCTCGCATCATCGCCGCATCGTCCTTGATGCCGAGCTCGAGTATTTCGTGGATCCACTTGATGAAGAGATCGCCGTCCTTCTCGTTGATCCCGAGCATATGGGCAATGGCGCGGACCGGGATGTGCTTGGTGTAGCGAGCCGCCGCGTCGCATTTTCCGTCGGCGATGAATTCGTCGATCAGCTCGTTGCAGATGGCGCGCACCCGCGGCTCCAGCTTCTTCATCGCGTCCGGCGTGAAGGGCGGCAACAGCAACTGCTTGGCCGGCTTGTGCTCCGGCGGATCGGAGGTGATCGGGGGCGCCCTGGCCGTGATCTCCGGCCGCACGTCGCGCACGATGACGCGCCGCGACGAAAAATGCTCGGTGTCGTAGGCGATTTCCTTCACCGCCTCGTAGGTGGTCGGCATGTAGCAGCCGAGGAAACGGTTGGTGTGCACCACCGGGCTCGCCGCGCGCAGCTCATCCCAGATCGGGAAGGGATTCTCGGTCCAGCGCGGATCGGTGTGATCGAAATCGTTGACCCAGTCGGTTACCGGCGGATGGTCGGGAAGACCGCTGTCGGATGCATCGGACATCAGGCAAACCCTCTACCTTGTTCGGACCATTCAGCAGAGCTCGAGAGAGGAGAAAACCTATTCCTCGGTCACTTCGATCGCGATTTCCGGACAGTTCGATCTGGCAAGGTACGCCTTCTCCTCGAGGCCATGAGGGACGGTGCCGTCGCCGATTTCATGCGCATTGCCGAATTCATCGAGGTTGAAGAGCTCGGGCGCCAGCGACTTGCAGCGCGCATGGCCTTGGCACTTGTCCTGATCGACGCGGATCTTCAGCTTTCCCGACATCGCTAGCGCTTCCCCTTGAATCGGAGCAGGCCTTGCCTGCGCCACTTGTCTTTTGAGGCCGCTCTTGGCCGGCAGCTGAAATTATAGCATATTACATTCGTAGTGCTGTTGTGCTGTCAAGTGAAAAGTCATAGACAAATATCAATGCCGCCGCGATTGGTCCGCAAAGCCGTTAACGCCTATCACCACGGGGATCTCCGCGATGCCCTGGTACAGGCCGCGTTCCAGGAGGCCGAGCATGGCGGGCCGGAAGCCATCAACATCAGCGCGCTTGCAAAGAAGCTCGGCGTTTCGCAGCCGGCGCCTTACAGGCACTTTGCCGACCGCGAGGCACTGCTCGAGGCCGTCACGGCGGAAGCGTTCCGGCAGTTCAACGTCATCCTCCGCGATCTCGTGGACAAGCCGTCGAACCAATCGAAGCTGTCGCGATTTGCGCACGCAGCGCTCGCCTTTGGCTTGCAGCGTAACGGCATCTATCGGCTGATGTTCGCCTCGCGCACCATGGCCAGCGCGCCAAAGGGCAGCGAGCTGCACAAGGCGGCAATGGAAACGCTCGCGCTTCTGATCGAATCCCTGGAAGTGCCCCCCGTCGGCTTGTTGCGCGAGCGGCAGGCCCTGAAGATATGGGCTTCACTCCATGGCCTGGTCATGCTGGCGGAGCAGGGACTGCTCACCGGCCACTCCGCCAGCGCCAGCGTTGAGGAGCTTGTCGAGGACATCGTGACGGAGGCGAAGCTCGCGCTCTCTGAGGCGATGAAGGCGGCAGCCACGCGCGAGGCGCGCTGATTATTTTATTTCGGCGCCCGCGGATCGATCGGCGTAGAGTTGCGCAGGCCCAGAATATCCTCCAGCAGCTTTGCGCCCGCCAGCAATTGCGCCTCGCCGCGCGGCGCTGCAACCATTTGCAGGCCGACCGGCAGGCCCGATGCGGTGAAACCGCAGGGCAGCGAGAGCGCCGGGCAGCACACCAGCGTGATCGCATAGACGATGCCGAGCCATTCGACATAATTGTCGAACTTCTTGCCGTCGCATTCGGCGACATAGCGGTTCTCGACCGGGAAAGGCGCCACGATCGTAGCAGGCGCCAGCAGCAGATCGTACTTCTCGAAGAATTCCAGCGCACGCGCCGTCATCGTCACCCGCTGCGCTTCTGCCTGCTCGATCTTCTCGACCGTGAGCTTCAGTCCCTCCTCGATGTTCCAGATCACCTCGGGCTTGAGCAGGTCTCGCTTGCTGCGCAGCAACGCCGCCTTGCTCAGTGCGAAATCGAAGGCACGCAGCACATGGAAGCACTCGTGCGCTTCGCGCAGGTCGGGATGCGCCTCCTCGACGATGACGCCGGCATCGGCAAAGCGCTGGGCGGCCTTCTTGGTGATGGTGGCGACTTCCGGATCGACCGGCGTGATGCCGAGATCACGCGAGTAAGCGACGCGCCTCGGCTTTTTCCCGCGGCGCGCAGCCGACAGGAACGATGTCGGCAATTTCGGCAGCGACAGCGGATCGGCAGGAATCTCGCCGCTCATGGCGTCAAGCAGCAACGCGAGATCCTCGACATTGCGCGCCATCGGGCCATTGACGCCGAGATTGCGGTCGATGGCGGCGGCCGGCGTGTGCGCGATGCGGCCGATGCTGGGCCGCAGACCCACGATGCCGCAAAAGCTCGCGGGGTTGCGCAGCGAGCCTCCCATGTCGGAGCCATGCGCCAGCCACGCCGTGCCGGTCGCGAGCGCCACCGCCGCGCCGCCGGAGGAGCCGGCGGCCGAGCGCGATGTGTCCCAGGGATTGAGCGTCGGTCCGAACACTTCGTTGAACGTGTTGGCGCCGGCGCCGAATTCCGGCGTGTTGGATTTGGCGTAGACCACGCCGCCTGCCGCTTCGAGATGCTCGACCAGGATGTCGGACCTGGCGGGCACGGTATCCTTGTAGATCGGCGATCCCTGCGTGGTCAGGACACCAGCGACATTAGTCAGATCCTTGATCGGGATCGGCATGCCCGCGAGCAGGCCGCGCTCGCCTTTCGGCTTCTTCATCAGTTCGCTCGCGTGCTTGCGGGCGCGGTCGAAGCAGCGGGTCGGCAGCGCATTGACCTTGCCGTCGACCTCGGCGATGCGCTGCTCCAGCACGTCGAGCAGATCGAGCGGGGTGACCTCACCCCTGTTCAGCTTGTCGACGATGGTGCACGCGGTTTCACGGATCAGGCTTTGGTCGGCCACCGGCATTTTCTCCCGTTGTTTCCGCCATCTCGCAGGCGGCTTGCTCATGCTGTAGAACATTTTCAGGCAAAGTAAAACGCGCCTGACCTGCCGAGACGACCGGAGATTTCCATGACGACGGATTTTGCCGCGCTGGACTGGCGCAAGATGAGCCGCGAGGAGGTTGACCGCGGCCTGAACAATGGCGCGGCGGTCGCCGGCAGTGCCGATACCATCGCCGGCTGGGAAAAGCGCTCGGCCGAGTTGCGGCAGCGCCGTCCGCAGCACCTCGACCTCCGCTACGGCTCACGCGAGCGCAACCGCATCGATTTCTTCGAAGCGGGTGACAACGCGCCGACCCTGCTGTTCATTCATGGCGGCTATTGGCAGCACCGCGCCAAGGAAACCTTCGCCATGGTCGCCGAAGGGCCGATGGCGCACGGCATCAATGTCGCCCTGACGGGCTACACTCTGGCGCCGGATGCCACGCTGGATGAGATCGTTGCCGAAATCCACGCCTGCATCGATTTTCTCGCCGGGCGGCTAACTGACTTGGGTGCCGCACCGGGCGGCATCGTCGTGTCCGGCTGGTCCGCGGGCGGGCATCTCACGTCCATGGCGTTGTCGAACCAGCATGTCCGCGCTGGCGTGGCAATCAGCGGCATCTACGACCTCGAGCCCATCCGACACTCCTATCTCAACGAAAAGCTGCAACTCGATGAGGCGATGTCGCGCCGCAACTCGCCGATGATGCAAGTGGGCGGGCCGGCAAAGCCACTCTCGCTGATGGTCGGAAGCGCCGAGCTGCCGCTCTTGCGCAAGCAGACTGCGGATTTTGCCGGCCACCGCGCGAGACACGGCTTGCCGGTAACGTATGAGGAAATCCCGGGCGCGGATCACTTCACTATCC
>JAEZEU010000221.1 GCA_023432885.1 Pseudomonadota bacterium
CCCGATGGCTTGCTCAGCCTGTCAATCAGCGCCCGCTTCTCCGCCTCCGCGGCCGCCAGCCGCTTGGCATGTTCATCGGCCTTCTGCGCTTCCTTCAGCGCTGCCTGCTTCTGGATGTCCTTCGCACTGGGAATCAGATCGTCGATTCCGGGCATGGGAAACTCCTTTCGCGTGATCGTTCCGCCCACTTTCTTGTGCAGCGTAGGGCTGCGGCCGGCGCTCATACCTTGATTCAGATCAAGCAATGCCAGAGCATCGCCGGCGCATTGTAGCCACCGTGGGGCCCCTCGGCTTCTGACTGGAGAACAGTGTTGAGCGAGCAGATACATCCGCTAGCCCCCCATCACCTGCCGTTTTTCATTCCCGGCCCGGACGGATCGGATCCCCTGTTGGTGGTGATGGGCATCTTCCTGATTGGCGTGGTTTTTTGGGTAGGCACCCTTTACTGGAAACTGCACAGCCTGCCGGAGCGGATGGCGCACAAGTCCCAGAAACTGCAGTTCGAGTTTGTCGCCGTGCTTGGACTGATCTCGCTTTTCACTCACATGCATATCTTCTGGATCGCCGGACTGCTGCTGGCCTTGATCGACATTCCCGACTTCGGCACGCCATTGCGCAGCATTGCCGGATCGGTGGAGCGTATCGCCGGGACGACTCCGGGCGCGCCCCCTGCCGAGGAAGTGGAAGTCCTCCCGGCGCAAGCCGGTGGCCATGGCGCGCGAAAGGAAGCCGCCAAGCAGGAGGCCCACAGCCATGTTTGAGCTGATGATCTGCTCGCTGGTGACGATCGTTCCCGATTATCTCTATCGTCACTATGTGCAGGGCAAGCGGTTCGGAAAGGAGATCACGTTCTTTTCCGTCTGGTACGAGCTGCGCTGGGGCATCACGGGCTGCCTGATGCTTACGATCGCGCTCGTCACGATGATCTTCTACTTTCACCCCTCAACAACGTCGGCGGCGATCTATTACCGCACCGTGCCGATCCTGCCCGAAGGGTCGGGTCGCGTCGCCGAAGTCAACGTAGGCTTCAGCCAGGAGGTGAAGAAGGGCGACGTTCTCTTCCGGCTTGACAGCTCCAAGCAGGAAGCGGCGGTGGAAACCGCCAAACGCAAGATTGCCGAAGTCGAAGCCTCGATGGCCAGCGCGAAGGCCGACGTCGTCAAGGCAGATGCCCAGGTCAACGAGGCGAAGGCCAACTACCAGCAGGCCAGAGATGAACTGGACACCAAGAGCGAGTTGCAGCGTCGAAATCCCGGGATCGTGCCGCAACGCGATATCGAGAAGCTGCAGGTGCTGGTCGATCAGCGCCAGTCCGGCATCGATGGGGCGAACGCTGCCAAGGAGGCGGCAGTGCTGCGGGTTTCAACCCTGCTGCCAGCCGAGAAAGCGAGCGCCGAGGCTGCTCTGGCGCAAGCGCAGGTCGATCTGGACAAGACGTTCGTTCGTGCCGGCGTGGACGGTCGCGTCGAGCAATTTCTGGTTCGAACCGGGGACGTCGTGAACCAGCTGATGCGGCCAGCAGGAGTTTTGATACCGACCGAAGCAGGGCGCAACATCCTGCAGGCCGGGTTCGGCCAGATCGAAGCGCAAGTCATGAGGCCGGGAATGGTTGCGGAAGCGACCTGCATCTCGAAGCCATGGGTGATCATTCCGCTCGTCGTCACCACCGTGCAGGATTACATCGCGGCGGGTCAGTTCCGCTCTGGCGATCAACTGCTTGATCCGAACAGCTTGCGGCAGCCCGGCACCGTCCTCGCTTTCCTGGAGCCGCTCTACAAGGGCGGTCTCGAAGGGGTGACTCCGGGATCGAGTTGCATCGTCAATGCCTATACCAGCAACCACGACGTGATCACCGATCCGAAGACCGGCGCGCTCAAGGGCTTTGCCCTCCACGCCGTCGATGCAACGGCCCTGGTACACGCGCTTCTGCTGCGTATCCAGGCATTGCTTCTGCCGATCAAGACGCTGGTGCTGAGCGGCCATTAACGGAAAGAAGATGAGGCTTGTATCGACGGCCGTTGTCGCCGCGGCGCGCGCCTCAGTGCGGGAAGGCTTGGGTCGTCACGCGCTGCTGACGAGCGGCTAGGCGAGGGCCTTTGCCATAGTTTCCTTCCACGCTGAATCGTGCTGCTATAGCTCCGGTTTGTGCCGTGCAGCAGGATTTTGAGGGCCGTGAAGGGCCGCAAGCCAAGTGCAGATTCGAAATGGCGCCAAATCCAATCAATTTGGCGCCTTCTGCTGCTATTCTCGATCGTCCTGCATATCCAGGACGCAGCGAAAGCCGCCGCGCCGGAAGCCAAGCGAGTGATAATCCTGCATTCCTTTGGCAACGATTTCAGGCCTTGGGGGGAGTACGCAAGGACAATTCGGTCCGAACTGAGCCGGCAGACGCGGTGGCCGCTGGATGTCCAGGACCATTCCCTGGTCACGGCACGATCGAGCGATGAAAATCCGGAAGGGCCTTTCGTTGACTATCTGAGCGCGCTCTACGCAAAGCGTCGGCCCGATCTCATCATCTGTATCGGCGCGCCGGCCGCGAGTTTCGTGCAACGGCACCGCAGCCGGTTATTTCCAGCGATCCCGATGCTGATGACGGCAGTCGAGCAACGCCGTATCCGGTTCGACAGCCTCACCGGGAATGACGCAGTCGTTGCGGTGAAGCATGACTTCACGGCTTCTTTCGAAACGATCCTGCGCGTTCTGCCGGGGACCAGGAACATCCTGGTCATCAATGGCGCATCTCCCAATGAGCGGTACTGGCTGGGCGAGATGCAGAAGGAGGCAAAAGCCTTCGAAGGCCGCGTCCACTTCCAGTGGTTCGAGGATACGCCCTACGAAACCGTTCTCAAGGAGGCTGCGTCCCTGCCGCGGGACAGCGCGATCTTCTGGCATCTGATGAATGTCGATGTGGCCGGAGTCGTCTACGAGGGCGACAGCGGTCTGAAAAAACTCCACGCCGTGGCCAGTGCGCCGATCTTTTCCTATGACGACGGCTTCTTCGGCCAGGAAATCGTGGGTGGTCCGATGCATTCGGTATCCGGAGGGAGCCGGGAAACGGCCGCGGTAGCCGTCCGAATCCTCGGCGGCGAGAAGGCGGGAGAGATCAAGACGCCGCCCTCGGGCTACGAGGCGCCTAAATTCGATTGGCGCCAACTGCAGCGCTGGGGAATTGCCGCGAGCCGACTGCCGGCCGGAAGTCAGGTTTACTTTCGTGAGCCATCGATCTGGGAAAGATATCGCTGGCAGATCGCGCTCGTCTGCGCTGTCCTGCTGACGCAGGCGGGTCTGATCAGCATTCTGCTTTATGAGCGTCGGCGCCGCAAGATGGCCGAGATCGAGGCCCGGCAACGCATTGCCGAACTCGCCCATGTGAACCGCTATACGCTGGCGGGAGAGCTGACCACATCGATCGCCCATGAGCTCAACCAGCCGCTGGGCTCCATCCTCGTCAATACCGAGACTGCTGCGCTGATGCTGGAATCCCCCGCGATCGACATCAGCGAGCTAAAGGAAATCCTGTCCGACATCAGGCGCGACGATCAGCGCGCCGGCGAAGTGATCCGGCGCCTGCGCAGCCTGCTCCAGCGCGCGCCATTCGATGCGAAGGAAATCGATCTCAACGAGGTGGTCCTTGAAACGCTGGATCTGGTCGCGGCGCTGGCCCATGCCCGCGGTATTTCCTTGAACAGCGTCCTCGCGGAAAGGCCGCTGCCGGTGAAAGCCGACACTATCCAGCTGCAGCAGGTACTGATCAACCTGATCGTCAACGCAATGGATGCGATGGAGCGGCTGGGGAAGGGCGAGCGCAGGATCACGGTGCGCACCGCGCGAGACGGCGCATCCGCCGAGATCGAGATCGCCGACAGCGGCCCGGGCATCCCGGCCGGAAAGCTCGACGAGATATTCGAACCGTTCTATACGACCAAACCCAACGGGATGGGCATGGGGTTGTCCATCGCACGCACCATCATCGACGCGCATGACGGGAAGATTTCAGCCGAGAACAACAGCCTGCGTGGTGCGGTGTTCCGGATCGTGCTGCCGCTCGTCCACGCCAGGGCTAGCGATCTCGCGGCATCTTGATGCCGAGCGCCCGCTCGGCGGTGGACATCACGGTGGCGCGAGGACTGGTCGCGCAATAGTCCTTCACCGTCTTGGCGGCGTGGGCGAAGCGATCGAGGTCGATCACGGTGTTGCGCACGCCGGCGCTGTAATAGCCGCTCATCCACATCGTGATGCCGGAAAAGTCCTGGAAACCGAGTCTACTGAGCTCGGCGCAAGTCATCTTGCTCATGTCGACCACCATGTTGTCCTCGGCGGCTGTAGGTGCCGCAGGCAACAACATGGCGAAGAAAACGAATATCAATCTGGTCATGGTCCCCACCGGTGGCATCTGCCGCGCATCCGGCCAGCGCCTGTTCTGCGCTTTCTTGATCTAGATCAATCCTGTTGACGTCCCAATTGGTCCCATTCCGGGCGCCTCGGCGCCAGCAAGAGAAGTTCGCTTTACCGACTGTCTGATCGATCGAGTGAACGCGCATGGACCCGGCCAGAATGCCCATGTGGTGGCGCCTCACGCTTGTCGCGGGGATCGTCGTTCTGGTCGCGGGCGCGAGCCTGCTCGCCTGGCGCTGGTATGTCCGGCCGACCACGTTAACGATTGCGGTGGGATCGCTGGACGGGGAGGCGAGTCGGCTGGTGTCAGCGCTCGCCAGCAAGCTTGTGCAACAAAAGGCGCCGGTGCGGCTCTCCATGGTGGAGGCGGGCAGCGCGCTCGACGCAGCGAACGAGTTTTCCTCGCAGAAGGTTGATCTGGCGGTAGTGAGGGGGGACGTCGGCGATCTCTCGCAGGCGCAGGCCGTCGCCATTGTGGCACATACCGTGGCGCTGCTGGTGGCCCCGCCGGGCTCCGGAATAACCGACGTCGCCGGCCTGAAGCGTACCGCTGTCGGCTCGGTCGGTGGCGAGATCAACAAGCGACTGATAAAGGTGCTATCCGACGAGTACGACTTCGCGCGGGCAGGCGTCACCGTGAAGAACCTGGCGCCTGCCGATGTGCATCGCGCCCTGGAAACAAAGGAAGTGCGCGCCATCCTGATCGTGATGCCGCTCGTGGAAAGATACCTGACGCTGCTGCGGGGCCTTTTTCCGCAGACCGCGAAAACCGGTCCCGTCCTGATCCCGATCGACTCGGCCGCCGCCATCGCCGAAAAGGACCGCGCCTACGAAAGTTTCGACGTACCGAAGGGAACCCTGCGCGGTTCACCACCGAATCCATCGGATGACGTCACGACGCTGCGAACCTCGTTCTACCTCGTCGCACAGAAGGAACTCGACAGCGACGTCATCACCGATCTCACTGAGTCCCTGATGAATGCACGGCGTGACCTGCTGCCCGAATATCCGTTGCTCAGCCAGATCGCAACGCCCGACACCGACGCGTCCGCGTATATTCCGCTGCACCCGGGCGCGGCTGCCTTCTACAACGGCACGCAGGAGAGCTTTCTAGACAAATGGGGCAACATCATCTTCCTGGCGCCGATGATCGCGGGCGGAATTGTCTCGGTGCTCGCTGCGGCCTGGAAATTTCTCCGCGCCGGCGCGGCGCAAACTCCGGAGCAGGCGCTGGATGCGCTCTACGCGCTGGGCAGGCGCATCCGCATCTCGGGCAGCGCTGCCGAGCTCGACGAGATCGAACAGGACATCGATCGCGTCCTGCAGGCGCAACGCCTGAAGGCGGCCGCCGGAGAAGACGAAGCCCGCGACGTCACCGCGCTCAATGTGGCCGCTCATCGGCTGGAAAACCTGATCCACGACCGGCGGCTTGTTCTTGCGTCTCAGCAAGGCAACAAAGTACGCCAACAGGCTCCGGGCTAAGACTTGAGCCGATTGCCTTGATCTTTGTCAAACCTCCGGCGTGCCGGGCGCGTGAAGGTGCCGCGGCGATTTGCAGGGAGGCGGCGATGTTTCGTTGCGGTACAGTTTGGCTTGCGTTGACGCTTCTGATCGCGGCACCCGTCGCCAGCATGGCGCAAACACCGTCCACGCAGGCCCAGCCGGGCCAGGCCCCGGCCGCCGCGCCAGCCCAGCCGCAGGCCGAATTGCTGAAGCCCGAGCAACTCGAGGCGCTGGTCGCGCCGATTGCGCTCTATCCGGACGAATTGCTCGCCAATGTGCTGGCGGCCTCGACCTATCCGCTGGAAGTCGTGCAGGCCGACCGCTGGGTCAAGGGCAACAAGACGCTGAAAGGCGATGCCTTGGAGGCGGCCGTCACCAAGCAGCAATGGGACGACAGCGTCAAGGCGCTCGCTTCTACGCCCGATGTCCTGGGAATGATGAGCGACAGGATCGACTGGACTAAGGACCTTGGCGATGCCGTGCTGGCCCAGCAGCCCGATGTGATGGACGCGATCCAGCGGCTGCGCGCGAAAGCGCAGGCAAACAACAAGCTCATGACCAACAAGCAGCAGAAGGTCAGCGTCCAGAAGCAGGACAACCGCGACGTCATCGTCATCCAGCAGGCGAATCCGGAGACGATGTACGTGCCTTATTACGATCCTGCGACGGTCTACGGCGCCTGGCCCTACGCCGAATATCCGCCTTACTACTTCGGTTATCCATCGTATATCGGCGCGGGCGTGATCGCGGCGGGCCTTGCGTTCGGCGCAGGCTGGGCGATCGGACGCTGGGGCAATTACTGGGGAGGCGGCTGCAACTGGGGTAATCGCAACGTCTATGTCAATCACAGGACCAACAACATCAACTGGCAGCACAACTCGGTGCACCGCCAGGGCGTCAAATACGCCAATCAGAATGTTGCGAACCGATTTGGCGGCAATGTTGGAAACAAGGCCGGCGTCAGCGACCGCATGGATTTCCGCGGCCGCGACGGCCAGCAGGTATTGAAGCCCGGTGATCGCGCCGGCGACCGTGCTGGGGATCGTGCGGGTGACCGCGCCGGAGATCGTGCAGCAGATCGTGCCGGCGGTGATCGTGCCGGCGATAGGGCAGGCGATCGTGGCGGCGACCGCGCCGGCAATCGCGGTGCTGATCGTGCCGGTGCCGGCGATCGTGCCAAAGGAGGCGGGGATCGCGCCAAGGCCGGCGCTGGTGAGCGTGCCAAAGCCGCCAAGGGCGCTGGCGGGGGCAATAGAGCTGCGGCAGCCAATCGCGCCGGTAGCGGCCGCGGCGGCGGCAACGCATTCTCGGGCGCGGGGGGCGGCGGACGTGCAGCCAGCATTGCATCTGCGCGCGGCCAGATGAGCATGGGCGGGCGTGGCGGCGGTGGCGGTGCCGCCTTTGCAGGTGGTGGCCGCGGTGGCGGCGGATTTGCGGCGCGCGGCGGTGGCGGCTTCGGCGGCGGAGGGCGTGGCGGAGGCGGGGGCCGGCGTTCCGATATCGCACTCAAGCATGAGATCATGCTCCTGGGCCATCTCGACAATGGGCTCGGCTACTACCGCTTCAGCTATCTTGGCAGCCATGAGGCCTATGTCGGCGTGATGGCGCAGGAGGTGCAGGCGGTCAGGCCGGACGCCGTGACACGCGGAAGCGACGGCTATTTGCGCGTCTATTACGACAGGCTCGGCCTGAAATTCCGCAGCTACCGCGACTGGATCGCCGAAGGCGGGCGGATTCCGACGCAATCGAGGATGTGACCATGACGATCCGCTATTCGATCGGTTCCGCGCGCATTTGCTCTTTGGTCTCGGCTGCGGCGGTCATGTTGTGGCTGCTGACGCCCGCCGAGGCGCAGCAGAACTTCAGGACTCCGGACGAGGCAGCGGCCGCGCTGGCCGACGCGGTCAAATCCGGATCCGACAGGAACATCCTGAAAGTGCTGGGACGGGATGGTCTGGACATCGTCTCTTCCGGCGACGATGTCGCCGACAAGGAAACGCTCGAGCGCTTCACCACGGCGTGGGACGCGAAGCATTCAATCAAGACCGAGGGCGACAAGAAGGCTATCGTGATCCTCGGCAACGACGATTTTCCGTTTCCGATTCCGCTGGTTAAGAACAAGTCCGGATGGGAGTTCGACACCGCGGCCGGACGCCTGGAGATCCTCTACCGACGTATCGGGCGCAACGAGCTCGATGCGATCCAGACGTCTCTCGCCTTCGTCGATGCGCAGAACGAATATGCCGAAAAGGACCGCGGGCAGGGCGCCGGCGTCTACGCGCAACGCATCGTCAGTACCACGGGCAAGAAGGACGGCCTCTACTGGCCGGGCGATGACAGTCCGCTCGGCAGGCTGGCCGCACAGGCTTCCGGTGAAGGCTACAAGGTGGGCGAGGGACCGATCCCCTATCACGGCTACTACTTTCGAATCCTGACGCAGCAGGGCACCAATGCGCCGGGCGGCGAGCTCAATTACATCGTGAAGGGAAAGATGATCGGCGGCTTCGCACTGCTCGCCTGGCCCGCCGAATACGGCAATTCCGGCGTGATGACCTTCCTGGCCAATCACAACGGCGTCGTCTACCAGAAGGACCTCGGTGACTCCACGGCTGCGCTGGCGAAGCGAATCATGCGGTTCGACCCCGATCAGACCTGGAAAAAAGTCGACCTTGAGAAACCCTAAACTGAGAGTTGCTCAACTGCCTGTGGCGGCTTCAGCGCTGTCGAAGAGAAGCGCAGGCGGAACAAGAGTTGAGCTCTCAGTCGGTGCAGCACGTTCCGCACGGATATCTTGGCCGTCTACGAGCACCGACCAGCATCCCTTGAGAACATCCCAGTTCCAGAGAGCTGGTTGTGCGTCCGCATCCCTCAAACGCACGATGTGTAGCTTTGGCAATGGCCTAGCCTTCGTTTCGGGCGAGTTCCAGCGTCGGATCGTCTGAAGGTCCGGCGAAGGAGTGTGCCGTTGCCATCCGAGCGAAGTAGATGATCATCGAATTTTTCGGCCCGCCTGGCGCAGGCAAAACGACTCTTGCTCGCGCGCTATTCAGCGAACTCCGCAACCGGGGCTACGCCGCTGAAATGGCTCTCGTGCATAAGCCGGACAGCGCTTCGAGCCTTGATCCGACCGGTTTCGCGTACGCGGCAGGCAGAATAGCGCGCGGTGCAACCGACGTCGTGGCGATGGTTTTGCACCCGATCGACTACAAAGAAACCTTCAAAATCGTGTTTGGATTGCTGCGGATCCTGCCGCCGAGGAATCCGATGTGGTTCGTTCGGATTGGCCAATACCTGTTGCGACTCTCGGAGATCTGGCGCCGGTCGGAAAATGTGGACCCTGTAGTTGTCTTCGATCAGGGACTTATTCAGGCCATCTGCTCTCTGGCTGTATTCAACCGTACCTCGGACGAAGCGCCGTTGCGACGCGCTTTGACGCTGATCGCCACGCCTGACCTCGCGATCCTCGTGAGGATCGATCCGACGGCACAGAAAGCACGCCTTCTTGATCGCCGTCGTACTGTAAAGCCAATGGCGCGCATCTTCGAGGCTCGCGACGATACAAATCTCCAATTCGGCCAGGTCGTCGACAGCGTAAGGGCACTGCTCGAGCAAGGCGGCCGGCCTCCCCTGATCGTCGAACTCGAGCAGCATGCAAACGTCGATGCCGTAGCCCGGATGATTGCTGAGGCGATCACATCTACCCCGCCGCGACCAATCGGGCTTGGACCTGAAGAGAAAGATCGATCCGGCGTCCGTGAACCACTCACCGAGAGCGAGGGCCTCATCCAAAGTGAGGCTCAACTCGCGCCCGATTCCATTTCCGACGATCAGCCAATATTGGAGGGAACTGTTGGCGACCGGGGCTTCGCACGAACCAGCGTACTAGCCTTGATAACATATGTCGCCGGAGCAGGATTGACTACTGGGGCACAATTTCTGATCGCGCGTCTGCTCCACGCCGGAGGCTACGGTATTTTCTCGTATGCCTGGGCCTGGGTGTCGCTTCTATCGTACGCCGCGACATTGGGACTTGTGACATTTGTCCTCCGCTTCACCTCTGCCTATCAGGCATCAGGCCAATGGTCGCTGGTGTCCGGTAGTATTCGCTTTGCAATCACACGCGCGCTCGCTGCGGCGATAGCGGCTTCTGGTATAGGGCTGCTTGTCCTGTGGTCCCGGTGGCATCAACTGGAGCCGATCCTCGCTGCCAGCCTGTCGATTGGGTTCGCCACCATTCCGCTGATTACGCTGCATCTTGTTGGAGCCGGCGTGGTGCGGGTATTCGGAGGCTTCATAATGTCCCTGCTGCCGGAACGTGTGTTCCGCGACGGACTTCTTCTCGCGGTGGTCGGGGTGCTGGCCTTGTCCCACATATGGCGGCTGGACGCTGCGACGGTCCTCCTCATCAATTTCTTCAGTGCCGCTGCTACGCTTGCGTTCATTGCCTATGCCGCATTTTCTCTCCGGCCCGAACAGATCAGCCGGGTGAAACCGGCATACCTGCCGCATGAATGGTGGTCATTCGCAGTGCCGGTCCTGATCATGATGAGTCTCGAAGTTGCCATGACCCGAGCGGGGGTGCTCGTGCTTGGCTGGACCGGCCGGATTGCCGAAGCGGGCGTGTTTGCTCTGGCTTTCAACGTTGCGATGTTGGTTCAATTGTCGCGCGCGGCTGTCAGCACATATTTTTCACCAGCCGCTGCTGCGGCTCACGCGCGCGGTGATCTCGCAGGCCTTAGGCACTTGTATGCTCGAGCCAGTGTTCTTTCGCTTGGTGGCAGCGCCATTCTGGCGTTTCCCGTCCTGATTTTTGCCGGGCCGATATTGCGACTGTTCGGGCAGGATTTTGCCGAGCATGCCCACGTTGCTCAGATACTTGTCCTCGGACAGCTCGTTGCTGCGGCTGCCGGGCCGCAGCAGAATCTCCTTATGATGACGGGCCATGAACGATCCACGGCAGCAATCATGCTGGTTTTTGCGGTGCTGACCTTTGCGGCGTGCGCGATCGCAGGCGAGAAGTATGGCGCAACAGGGGCAGCCGTAGCCACTTCCGGCGCGCTAGTCGCCTGGAGTTTGGCAATGGCTGTCCACATCAAGATGCGGCTCGGAATAGGACCTGGTGTGTTCTTACCCCTGGGCCGCTCCGGCGCAGCCCGCGAGGCTACGGCCAAGGCAAGAATACGTGCGTAGGGATGGTCATCGGTGGAGTGGCAGTTATGGCGGGAATAGATCACGTAGCTAAGAAGGCGCACCGCACTGAAGAGCGCGAGATCACCATAACGATCGGCAGGCTCGTACAGAACGCTGATTATCGTGCAAGTCACGCTGGACCGGATGCCGGAAGGATCTACGACCAGACGCATGAAAGGGGTTACTATGCTGCTTTATGGAAGAAGATAGAAAAGCCGCTCCTTGCAGTGACGCTGCAGGGACTAGGCGGCAGCGACAGGAAATGTCTCGATTTTGCGTGCGGCACGGGGCGTATTACCAACGTTGCAGCCGAATTCTTTGAAACGGTCGTAGGCGTCGACGTCTCGGACTCCATGCTTTCCTGCGCACGCGTGCCTGGGAATGTGCGCCTGCATAAAATCGATCTGACGCGAACGCCGCTCAGCGACACCTTCGACATTGTCACGGCCTTTCGTTTTTTTCTCAACGCCGATGAACGCTTGAGAACGGAAGCGCTCCACGCGATTCACCGACACCTCAAGCCGAGGGGATCCTTGATCTGCAACGTTCAGATGAATGCCACATCGCCAATCGGCCTGGCTTGCCGCGTGCTCAATCGGCTGCCTTGGTGCCAGCGCCGCAATACCCTGAGCATCGAAGAGCTAAGCACGTCGTTGTCGTCGGCTGGATTCACGATCAGGCAGGTTAGCGCATACGGTTATCTGCCGCGCCCCGGCCATCTTCTGCCGAAACTCTGCGAGGGATTGGTCGGGCCGGCGGAGCGGCTCGCTGTCGCCATCAAGATCCCTCCGAAATTCGCTCAGCAGTTCCTTATTGTCGCTCAGAAATCCTGATGCGCAGGGCGTTGCCGCTTCGACGCCGCGCCCACAGGCGGTGAAGAGCTCACTCAGGGACGCGGCCTGCTCAAAA
This sequence comes from Pseudomonadota bacterium, assembly GCA_023432885.1. Taxonomy (GTDB): domain Bacteria; phylum Pseudomonadota; class Alphaproteobacteria; order Rhizobiales; family Xanthobacteraceae; genus Bradyrhizobium. The sequence continues at coordinate 11,998 of JAEZEU010000221.1, forward strand.
GATCGCCCTGATCGCGGAAGCGGTAGCGCGCGTGTTCCTCGATGTCTACTCCCGTTAAGATCGATACGATCTTGTCCGGACTGTCGGAACCATTCTGATCGCTTGCCTCAATCATTTCTATGGCGTGGGCTGCCGTTTCGCGCGGCGTTGCTCCCCAGCGCACGGCAAACAGGACCTTATCTACTTTGCTGACAAGCAATCTCACCTCGCTGCTGTCGAATATGGAAGGGGCGTCCACAATCACGAGATTGTAGGCATCGCGAACCTGCAAAAGTACGTCCGGGAATGCCGGATCGGCGATTGCGTGAAGCAGGTTCGTTTCGGTGCCTAGCGACAGAAGGTCGATGGAAGATCTGCCTATCGACGTTATGGCTGATGTAAGGGGACGTTGCTGGGCCATAACTTCGGCCAAGGGGACGCCACAAGCTCGAGGCTCTACCGATTTAAGCGCCTGGGCACGAAGGGAAGAGCTCTGCGGGCCTGCCTCCAGCACCAGAACGTTCCAGCGAAGCTGAGCGGCGGAGATTGCCAAACTCCACGCGAGATTGGTCTTCTCTTCGTGGGGCACACTGGACGTTATCAGGACCACCTTGTGATCCGGATCGCTCCGGAATAGGGGGACTGTTCCGGCAAAGATGTGGCGGATTGCCTTCGAATAGGGCGCCCCAGGGGCTTCAGCCAACAGCTGAGGGATCGACTTCAGGTCGCGCGCAGTCAAGCGCGGGAGCAGACCGGCGCACGGAACCCGCAAGGCCTCGACGGTTTCCCGCTCGCCGCGCAGCGTGCGGTCAAGACGGTCGAGGATCAGCGCAAGCATGCAGCCGAGCAGGAGAAGAACGATGAATGCAGGCGGAATCAGATAGAGCCTGTTTAACGAGCTCGGATGAATGGGCGGCTCGGCGCTGGCAACAATCCGAATGTCAGGTTCCGCTTCCTTGGTGCGTTCAAACAAATCCTGGCGCTGCCGCAGAAGGGATTCATAGACCTGACCTAACGCTGAGGCTTTGCGTTCGAGGCCTTGTAGCGCGACAGTGTCGTCGTTCCCCTGAGCGGCTGCGCGGCGCAGCACGTCGAGCGTGCTGTCGACGGACTTCATTTGGGAGGCGTAGGTATCTTGCGCCATCTCCAGGCGAGCCGTGCTTGCGGCAATCTCGGCATCGATCGCCTGGAGAAGGGCGAGCGGGCTTGGATCCGCTCCGCCACCACCGCGCAGCTTCCTGGCGGCGGCGTTGGCTAGCTCCTGAAGCCGAGGCGAATCCAGGGCTTTGGCAATGTCGCTCGTTGTTCCGCCGCTGCGGCGCAGATTGGACAGGTCCTGAAGTTTCTTCTTCCCTGCGGCGGCATCCGACCCGAGCAACGCAAGTTGGCGCGCGACTTGGGCGATACGGTGCTCCATCTGATCAGGTCCCGACGCGCTGCTGTCGGCGGTGTGGCTCTGACGGAAGATGTGAACGTCGTTCTCCGCTTGAGCCACCTCTTGCCGCACGTCCGCCACGTGCCTGTCGAACCGACGCAAGGCCAGTTCGGCCCGGTTGCGCTTCTCCCGCCTGAGCGATTCAAGATAGACCATCGCCACGGCATTGGCGACCTGCGCAGCCCTAGCCGGGTTCCGGTCGAGGTAGCCGACGCTGATAATTCTTGATCTGCGTTCTTGATGAACGTTGAGCCCCCGTCGCAACCGGATGAGAGCAGTGTTCTCCGCGGCACGGCTTGCCTCGTCGGCTTCTTGTGTCCCCGTGTCCCGCAGCACGCCAAGCGATCGCAAAGCGTCCCGGAGATTGCCGTCCGACGTCAAGCCGGTGATGTGAGTATCGACGGCTGCCTCTTGGCCGGCCTCAGAGAAGGGAATGATGCCGACACCGTTTCCGTTGACATTTACGCTTTCGGGTACTTGCAAATCGAGAATGAGCTGGGCCGTTCCCATATACAACGGTGGGAAGAAGATGGCGGCCAGCAACGCCACCACCGCTCCGCCCAGAAGGACGTAGGAGATTAATCGCCAGCGGCGTCGCAACGTGTTCAGGATCTGACCGACTGCCATCGGCCCGTCCGTCGGCACCTGACCCGTGCCCGTACTACCAAGACGGACCCAAGCTTCCGCTTGCCTGCCTCCTGCGGGAAGTATCTGCGATCGCCTATGATCTTCGCTGAATGCGTCCAAGATATGCTTCCTTCTCTAATCTGCTTTCCCCTACATCAAGCGGCGAGGCCATCCCCCACGAATGTGGATGGCGAGTTGCCGACGGAATCCAGCCAGGCTTGAAGCATGAGAACCGCCCAGAGCAAGCGCGAATGGTCGCGCAGTCCGGCAAGATGCTCGCGCCAGCACGACTGAACGAGACTTACATCAAGCAGCCCCTGTCTACGCAGGCGCGTCTCGGCAAGAAGGTCCGAAGCCCATGGACGGAGCGGGCCCTGCAGCCAGGTATTGACCGGAACGTCAAAGCCCTGCTTCGGCCTTTCAAAGAGGTTCCGGGGCAGGTAGCGCGCGAGCACCTGGCGCAGGATCCATTTGCCTTGGCCTCTCCGAATCTTTGTATTGCCGGCCAATCGCCACGCGAATTCGACGACCCGATGATCGAGCATGGGGCAGCGGCCTTCCAAACTCGTCGCCATCGTGGCGCGATCAAGCTTGACCAGGATATCGCTGGGCAGATACTCGGCCATGTCACGGAACAGGAAGTGGGAGAGCGGTTCGTCCAGTTCCGGTCCTCGACTATCGGGAGGCCCATACAGTCGTGCGAGCGCCACCGTGGAAATGCGGGTCACAACTTCGTAAAGCTGCTGCTCGTCTCGCGCCCCGAGAAGTTCGATGAGGCGGCGGACCCGTTCGCGTTGCGGCATGCGGGAGCCTGCGTCCGAATAGGCTCGGAGCCCGGCGAACATCGTGTACGATCTGTCCACCAATCTAGCCGCAAACTTCGCGGCACTTCTTCGCAAAGCCGGATTGGCGGTGAGGAGGCGGGCGGCGCGAGCGACGAGAACATGACGATTGTACCCTGCGAAGCACTCATCGCCACCGTCGCCGCTGAGAGCCACCGTGACGTGTTGCCGTGCTACGCGGGAGATCAGGAATGTCGGAATTTGCGATTCGTCGGCGAAGGGTTCGTCCCATATCGTGGGCAATGACGGGATCACTCTGAAGGCGTCCGCAGGCGTCAAGCGCACTTCAGTGTGATCGGTTCCTAGATAACGTGCCACCGACGCGGCTCGGTCAGATTCGTCATAGTGCGGCTCGTCGAAGGCAACGGTGAATGTCCGAACTGGACGCCCAGACTGGGCTTGCATCAAGGCGACGACCGTCGAACTGTCGATGCCTCCCGAGAGGAATGCACCAATAGGCACGTCGGCAATCATCCGATCCCGGACAGCAGCGCGAAGCAATTCGTCAAGCGTGCTGATAAGCTCGTGGTCCGGGGCCGACAACGGGTCCATCCTCGATCTCTGTGCGACCTCGGTTAACGACCACCAGGTCCGGATTTTGCTACGCATCGCGGCCAGGTCCAGGCGATTCCGAATATCGTTCGCGCTCAGCGAAAGGAGACCGCCAGCCGGTATCTTGAAAGCGCTCGACCAGATACAGTGCTCATCGGGAATTCGACCCTTGGAGAGAAGGGCCGCGACAGCAGGCAAACTCAATTGATGGTCCAGCCCGGGGCAGACGCGGATAGCTTTCAGCTCGGACGCAAACACGATCCCGGAAGATGTTTTCGCGACGTACAGGGGCTTCTTTCCCATGCGATCACGAGCCAGATGCAGAACGTGGTTGGCCCGATCCCATAGGGCTATTGCGAACATTCCATTGCTGCGCTGCAGAGCGGATTCGAAACCCCAATGCTCGATTGCGGCAAGCAACACCTCGGTATCGCTCGTGCCTTGAAAGCGGTAGCCAAGATGGCGCAATTGCTCGCGGAGTATGCCGAAGTTGTAGATCTCGCCATTGAATGCAATGACGAAACGCCCGCTGGATGACAGCATCGGCTGGTGTCCAGTGTCCGTCAGATCGATGATGGCGAGACGGCGATGTCCCAAGGTGATGCCGGCTTCGCGGTCGCTCCAAAAGCCGTGACCATCCGGGCCGCGATGACTGATCGCGTCCGTCATCCGGGCAATTGTTTCGGGATCGAATTCGGCGTGATGGCGCCGATATGACAGGATGCCAGCGATGCCGCACATTCTATCTTCTCGCGTTTCGCGCCGGAGAAAGGTCAATCTGGGGCCGGCCTGCGCATCCCGCGGACACGCAGAAGCCAAGCGCAAACCAGACGATGGGATGCCGGAGAAGAAAATGAGCATTGCTGAAGATCGCGACCGCTACCATGAGCGTCAGTAGAGCGTCCACTCTCAGACGGTATAGTTGCAATCCAGTGCTCGCGAGCAAGCCGGCGAAAGCTGCCAAGGCGAGTATGCCTCCTTGGAGAAATACGTCTAGCGGTGTGTTGTGAGCTTCAAAGTGTTGATTGTAGTCCCGGTCTGTAAGAAGATACGGGGGCTCGAGATGTGGACCCGGACCCAGACCGAGCGAGCCTGATCTCAGGCCGACCTGCATTGCCTGGTCCCATAAATAGAGGCGGAGATCGAAAGTTCGTTCTGAAGCCGCTCCTCCCTTGTCCTTGGCCAAGCTCAAGGCGAACGCCTCCGCATCGCTGGCGCCCATTTTGGCGAGTGGCCACACTGAAATTGCCGCCGGAAGAGCTAATCCAATCGTGAGAACCGCCAATCCATAGCGGAGTTGCCCGCGGGAGGCGGCGGTCAAAAGCCAGTCGCGCAGGCGCAGAACCAAAAGGATCGCGCCCGAGAAGACCATCACTGATATGAAGGTATCGCTCTTCGAAAGGCGGCCGGCGACGAGCGGCCCGACCGCGCCGAGCAACCCGACGAGGCGGGCAAATCCGGACGACGTCAGCGAAAGGTGCACGGCCAGCAGAGCCATCACGCAGGACATGATCGCCAGTTGGTTGGGATTGTCTGCCCAGCCTCGAAACCGGTCCCAATACCAGGGATCCACTGAGGGGAGAGAAATGAGCCCCCATCCGGCGGCAATCTGAACGGCGAATCCGATGTTCCCGAACAGCAGGAGGTACCAGGCACTGCGGCGAAATTGACCGGGCGCATCGGGAAGGCTGACTGCGATGCAGCTTAGCGCGCACATCAACACGTAAGCGAAAGTGTCGTGCAGCAGCAGATCCATGGAGACTTTGTCTTCAACCAGGAATCCGATGCAGGCTCCGACGCTCAATGCCAGCATGAACACAAGCCAGAACGTTGCAAGCCGATACAGCGCGGTGAGGTCTCGTGCCGCGGGTTCCACAAGCAAGTCGAACACACAAATTACGATCCAGAGCACGATGATGAACTCGCCGGGACCAAGAGGGATCCCTGGCACCCGCATCTGGGTAGCTGACGAGAGGACGATCCCGATCGCGAGCAGAGCGGCACGCATTATCTGGTGCCATTGCCAAAAGTGGCATGAGGACTCGCGGTTCCGTCCCTTGCTGCCGTGTAGTCAAAAGACGGTGAACTTACCGCCTGGCGGTAGATCTCTGCGTACTGCTCGACGACCTTGGTCAAGCTGAACTCTCGTTGGACCAACGCGATTGAACGCTGTCCCATCGCTGCGGCCGTCGTCCTGTCGCGCAACAGGTCCAAAATGCGGCTTGCAAACTGCTGAGGGTTGCGCGGAGGCACGAGGTAGCCGTTTTGGCCATGTGTGACCACATCAGTGCAGCCCGGTATCCGCGTCGCGACGATAGGAAGCCCGGTAAGTCCGGCTTCGAGCAGTGCGCGCGGAATACCCTCCCGGTATTCCGACGGAAACGCAAACACGTCAGCGTTCCTTAGGAGTGCGGGCACATCGGACCGCATCCCGAGCGCTACGACGTAGGGCGCGCGGCGGTCAATCTCCTGCTGAGGCACTGCAAACGGTCCCTCGGTTTCCTGTGGACCGACAAGGACGAACCGAACGTCGGGATCGGTCCGATTTACGATATCTGCCGCCTCAAGAAGGGTAAGTATTCCCTTCTGTTTAGTGAGGCGGCTGACCGTAATAACCACTCCCGGATGCTGCTCTCTTCCCTCCCTAGGCACCGGGGCCGACGGAAATCTGTCCAAGTCTACTCCCGAGCCGCCGATCAAGTATGCGGGGCTTTCGCCCAACAGCCGGTATCGTTCAAAGAATTCCTTATCCTCTCGGTTCTGAAACACCGTGCCCGACGTCCACCGGGACGCCGTGCGCTGAAGTGCGCAATAGCAAACCCGCAAGGCGAGGGCGCGCAGGCTTGCGGAGGAGAATACCCAGCCCATGCCGTTGATCGTGCGGAAAGTCGGAACGCGGCCTCGAACCGCGAACGGGACCAGCAAGTTTGGCTTCGTGTCGAAGCTTTGAACGACGTCCGGCCTGACTGCGCGAACCAGTTCCGCCAGGCGCCCCATCTCCTTGCGCGGAAAGGAATGGGCGTCAAACCGGTCAAACTCGTAGTGATGATACGTCAAGGCCGCACGGGAAAAGGGCCGGGGATCTCCTGTACCGGCCGCGGTGACACGGAAGCCCCGTTCCCTGAGCGCAGTCAGGAACGGGATCCGGAGATGGTGATCCTCGCCGCCAAAGCAGAACAGATGTGGCGCCATCACTGCCTCCGGGTACACGACGTAAGCTTGGCACGCGGGATGTTCCCGTCGTTCGGCACGTCATCCATGGAACGACAGATCGTCGCTCAATCTTGAGTTCAAGCCAGCCTCTCTGAAAATTACAGCAGGCCAAGGTGTCCGTCCTCATTCATTCGAATGAGATTTCAGGGAGCGGGCAGGGCCAAATTCCAGTCGCCGAGCGGCCGCGCTTCGCATTCTTGCATTCGTGGCTGCCGAACGCTTATCTCTACTCATGTCCAAGTGGGTCAGGGGAGGAGGGCTATTCTTCCGAGCAGTGCCACAAGTTCGGCCTGCCGTTTAGTGTGCGTTTTGGAGAATAGCGCGCCCAACTGCGAGCCGACCGTCGCCCGGCTCACTCCGAGGAGTCTTGCCACTTCTTGGGGTGTCCTGCCCTGGGCGAGATGAAACGCCAACCGACACTCCGCAAATGTCAGGCCAAACAGGCGTTTGAGGGTGGTCGGATTGGGCGCCGAAAAGACGTCGAGATCGATGAGAAGGATGGTCGCTGTCTGATCCGCCGTGAACTCTTCGATCTGGGCGAGCGGCGTGACAATGCCACGATTGCCAGAAGTGGCAATCCAGATCAGAGCGCCGAACTTCAGCCCTATGCCGCAGCGGTTGATCGTCTCCCGGATGAATTGATAGCGCCGGCACTCGTCCGCGGCGAGCCCGACCGCTTGATCAAGCATTCTTTGGGCGGCAGCATTCGCCTCCACGATCTTTTGATATTGATCGACGACCACATAGGCGCAGTCCAGTCGCTCGAACATGGTCGCGGTAAGAGATTGGAGGTGATTAGACGACTGTTGCACTGTGGGATGAGGCGATGAGCATAGGCTGGGATTGCTGCGGGCAAACACGCTCAAGACCCGCCCCTGGTATGAGAGGATCTCTTTTGGTGCGTCCATCGCCGCGCCCGAACTTTGCCTTGGCATGAGTTCCCTCCGGAGCGGTAGAGCGATGCCCCAACCATCCAGATCATGGCTGGTTCCTACGGTTCAGCTCGTATTTGACGGACGTTTTCCACTGTCCGTGCATTAGCTATCGGCACCTC
>JAEZEU010000045.1 GCA_023432885.1 Pseudomonadota bacterium
GCGCGGACATGAGCCGCTACCAGGGCCTCGTCGCGCTCGAGGGCGGCAATCTGGAAGAGGCTGCTCACGAATATTTCCTGCGCTCCGAACAGATTCCGACACGGGTGCGTCTTGCCGTCGGCGAGGAGTGGCGCGGCGGCGAGGCCGGCAAGCACCGCTGGCGCGCCGGCGGCATGCTGCTGCAGTTTTTGCCCAAGGCATCCGAGCGCGCCCGCCCGGCCGATCTGCATCCCGGCGATGCGCCCGAGGGCACGGTCCATCACACCGTCGCTGAGGACGATGCCTGGGTCGAAGGCCAGTCATTGATCGGCACGGTCGAGGACGTCGAACTCATCGATCCGAACCTGTCCGGCGAGCGGCTGCTGTATCGCCTCTTCCACGAGCGCGGCGTCCGCGTGTTCAAGCCGCAGCCGCTGCAGGCGAAATGCTCCTGCTCGCGCGAGGCGGTCGCTGCGATGCTCAAGAGCTTTGCGCCCAAGGATCGCGCCGACATGGTGAAAGACAACAAGGTCGTCGTCACCTGCGAATTCTGCAGCTCGGTCTACGAATTCACCCCGCACGAGGCGGGCGTGGAGGAGGGGACCGATTCTGCGCCGTAGGGCAGGATGTCATCACCCGCCAACGGGCCGCGCGAATGGGCGCCCGATGGCGGGCTCCTCCGGGTGATCCGCTATTCCAGAGAGATCAGTGATTGAAACGATCGGTCGCGGCGTACTGGATGCCCTGCATTCGCGGGTACGAGACCGGAACTAATTCAACACCCGCTTCTCGCTCGGGGCGTCCAGCGAGAACGTCGGCACGTCGATCTCGAACTGCTCGCCGTTTTCACTGACCATCTGGTAGCGCCCGGTCATGAAGCCCGAGGAGGTCGGCAGCGGCACGCCACTGGTATATTCGAAGCGCTCGCCCGGTGCGAGCACGGGCTGCTCGCCGACCACGCCGGCGCCCTTGACCTCCTGCCGCTTGCCGGTGGCGTCCGTGATGATCCAGTGCCGCCTGCGCAGCTGCACCGTCTCATCGCCGGTGTTGGTGATCACGATGGTGTAGGACCAGAAGAACTGCCCTTTGTCCGGCACCGAGCGTTCCGGCATGAAGGCCGGCTCTACGGTGACCTCGATCTGGCGGGTGATGGCGCGGTACATGCGAAGCGTTCTTTCAAATCCGTCCGGCCATCTTAGCCAAACGGCCGGGGGGAACAACGCCGGGGCAGCGATAACAATCCTGCCAACAGCGGATTCCGTCGCGGTTTCAACAAAGTTCCATGGCCAAGCGGGAACGCGCGCGGCAGGCATGCGCATTTGCCTGCAGGAGCCGGGCCGGTATTATCTTCGGGCCGTGCAATCGCGTTGATTCCGCTGTTGGAGACGGTACCTGATGACGTCCATTGCCGATACCATGGCTGGCAGAGCGCCTGCCGATGCCGCCGTCGGGGCTTCCGCGGCGGAGCTTGCGGCGCCCGCTATCACGCTGCCGGCGGTGAGCGAACGCGAATTGCGGCTCGACCTGTTTCGCGGGCTCGCGCTGTGGCTGATCTTCATCGATCATCTGCCCAACAACATCCTGGCCTGGTTCACCATCCGCAACTACGGCTTCTCCGACGCCACCGAGATCTTCATATTCATCTCCGGATACACGGCCGCCTTCGTCTACGGCCGCGCCATGCTGCATTCGGGCTTTGTCATCGCGAGCGCCCGCATTTTGCGCCGGGTCTGGCAGATCTACGTCGCGCATGTATTCCTGTTCACGATCTTCCTGGCGGAAATTTCCTATGTCGCCACCCGCTTCGAGAACCCGCTCTATTCCGAAGAAATGGGCATCATGGATTTCCTCAAGCAGCCGGACGTCACTATCATCCAGGCGCTGATCCTGCGCTTTCGTCCCGTCAATATGGACGTGCTGCCGCTCTACATCGTCCTGATGCTGTTCCTGCCGCTGATCCTGTGGCTGATGAAGTGGCGCACCGACGTCGCGCTCGCGCTGTCGGTGCTGCTGTACGCGCTGACCTGGCACTTCGACTGGTACCTGACGGCCTATCCGAGCGGCTTCTGGATCTTCAATCCGTTCTGCTGGCAATTGCTGTTCGTGTTCGGCGCCTGGTGCGCGCTCGGCGGCGCCGCGCGGATGTCACGGCTGCTGGAGTCGCGGATCACGCTGTGGATCTGCGCGGCCTATCTCGTGTTCGCGTTCTTCGTCACGCTGACCTGGCACCTGCCGCAGCTCAGTTTCCTGATGCCGAAGCGGCTCGAGCAGTGGATGTACCCGATCACCAAGACCGATCTTGATGTGCTGCGATTTGCCCATTTTCTGGCGCTCGCTGCCCTCACCGTGCGCTTTTTGCCCAAGGACTGGTCGGGGCTGAAATCGCCCTGGCTGCGACCTTTGATCCTGTGCGGCCAGCATTCCCTTGAGATATTCTGCCTGGGCGTCTTTCTCGCCTTCGCGGGGCACTTCGTGCTGGCCGAAGTTTCCGGTGGTGCGCTCATGCACGCGCTGGTCAGCGTCCTTGGAATCCTCATCATGTGGGGAGTGGCGTGGGTGATCTCGTGGTACAAGCATTCTGCCGACAAGGGCGCCTCCAAAATGAAGAGCACCAGCGGCAATGCCGATATGGCGGGAGGAAGCATATGAGGCCGCGTTTTGCAGCCGTGCTGGGCCTGACGCTGGCCGCAGGCCTTGCGGTCGCCGGTCTGGCGCGCGCCGAGGACGCGCAGACCTGCGAGGTCCCGGCCTATCTCCTGACCACCGAAAGCGTACTCGCCAGGGTTGGAGAGACGATCAGGAACGCGCGTCCGTTGGATGTGCTGGTGGTGGGCAGCCGCTCGTCGACCATCAACTCCGCCGGCGGCAGCGCCTACCCCGCCAAGCTGCAGGAGGCGCTGAAGGAGCGCCTGCCGTCGATCCCGGTTAATTTGTCCGTAGAAATACAGGCCGGCAAGACGGCCGAGGATGTCGCCCACGGCCTCGTTAAGCTGGTGGAAGAAAAAAAGCCTACCTTGGTCGTCTGGCAGACCGGAACGGTGGATGCCATGCGCTCGGTCGATCCCGATGATTTCCGCGCGGCTGTCAACGAAGGCGTTGTTGCGTTGCAAAAGGCGGGAGCCGACGTGGTGATGGTCAATCTGCAGTACAGCCCGCGCACCGAAACCATGATTTCCGCGCCGCCGTACCTGGATAATATGCGCGTGGTGGCCCAGCAGCACGACGTTCCGCTGTTCGACCGGTTCGCCATCATGCGCCACTGGAATGAAGCGGGAGATTTCGACCTGTTCAGTAACGTCCACGGCACCGGCATGGCCAAGCGGGTTCATGCCTGTCTCGGCCGCGCGTTGTCGAAGTTCGTGCTCGATGCGGCCCGTCTCGACCCCGCACAGCAGAATTAAGGGAATTAGCGTTAATGAGTTCTCATTGCCCTTTTCGTTTGAGCAGATTGCTGACGGCTTTCGCGGCCGCGGGCCTCGCGCTTTCGATGCCGGCCGCGCCACTTCACGCGCAAACCTCATCGCCGCAACAGGCCGCAGTGTCCGACACGGCCAGGCCGCAAGCAGATCACAAGCCGCAAGCCGACAACAAGCCTGAAACAACCCAGCCTGCGACGACCGGCACCGGCAGCAGCATGGCCGCCGTCAACCCGTCGGCACAAAAGGGCGTTGCCGGCAGGGCCATCGACAAGGTCAAGGAAGTCGCCAAATCGGCGACCGACATCTTCGCCCGCGTTCCCTGCCTGCCGCCGAAGGGCGGCTCCAAGTCGATGGGCTCGCTGCCGCGCGTCGCGAGCAAGCTCGCCGCAGGGCAGCCGGTGGTGATCGTCGCCTTCGGCTCGTCATCGACCGCCGGCTACGGCGCGACTACGCCGGAATTCAACTATCCCAACCGGCTCGCCGCGCAGTTGCACCGGCAATATCCGACCGCCGACATCACCGTCATCAACCGCGGCCAGGGCGGCGAGGACGCGCCCGAAATGATGAAGCGGCTGCAGGCTTCCGTCATCGACATGCATCCGGATCTCGTGATCTGGCAGGTCGGCACCAATGCGGTGCTGCGCAACCTCGATCCCGCCGAGACCGCGAAGCTGGTCGAGGAAGGTATCACGCGCATGCAGGCGGCAGGCGCCGACGTCGTGCTGATCGACCCGCAATATTCACCGGCGGTCAACAAGCACGCGGAAAGCGCCGGCAGGATGATGAACCTGCTCAACAAGGTCGCCGAGCTGCGCAAGGTCGGCGTGTTTCCGCGCTTCGCCGTGATGAAGGACTGGCACGAGAAGCAGGCAATCCCGATCGAGAATTTCGTGATCGCCGACGGCCTGCACATGAGCGACTGGGGCTACGCCTGCTTCGCGCAACTGCTCGGCGACGACATCATCAAGTCGGTCGGCCAGATCAAGCTCGGCGTCAGCGTCCCGGCGGATGTCAGGACGTACAAGCCGATGTAGTTCGCTTGCCCACGGCCACGCCGTGGCATCATCCACCGTCAGCGCCGGGCTTGACGAGGCATTCCATCCATGACCTATCGAGCTCCGCAATGGCATTGATACGCTGTCGGGGCCGATGAAGGTGCGGGTCACAATCAGGTTTCGGATCCGGGTCGCGGAACCATTCCCGAGGCCGGCGGTCGGTTTGTGATGGATGCGCCCGTCAAGGCCGGCCCAATAGTTGCCCCGCGCCAGCCGCGCGACCGCGTCATTCCGCTGCGCAAGTCTGACATCATCGACGGGCTGGTTGCCGAGGGCCGTCTCAACGAGGCCGACCAGGAAAAATTCACTGAGCTGGCCCGCATGCTCGGTGCCATCCTGCGCTATGAATACTCCGCAGAGCTCGATCGGCTGCGCGAGACCTATTTCTATTTCGATCCCGAGGTCGACCCGCGCGAGTTCGGCTTCGCCAAGGATCTCAGCGAGCCTTACCGGCAATTGAGCGAGG
>JAEZEU010000048.1 GCA_023432885.1 Pseudomonadota bacterium
GCATATCTCAAGGGCACCGGCGGACCGGAAACCCTGAGCTTCCGGCCGGAAAAATTCTTCCATGATCAGAAGATCGAGCTGATTGCCGACCGTGGCACGGCGATCGATCGCGCCGGGCGCAGACTGAAGCTCGCATCGGGCGCATCGCTCGATTACGGCCATCTCGTGCTCGCTACCGGTGCGCGCAACCGCCTGCTCGACCTTCCTAATGCCAACCTCGAGGAGGTACGCTACCTGCGCACGCTCGATGAGAGCCAGGCGCTGCGTGAGCGCATGGCCGATCATCATCATGTGGTGGTGATCGGCGCCGGCTTCATCGGCCTGGAATTCGCAGCGACCGCGCGCGCCAAGGGCCTGGAGGTCGATGTGATCGAGCTCGGCGCGCGGGTGATGGCGCGGGCGGTGACCGCGGAGATCTCCGAGTACTTCCAGTCACGCCACACCGCCGCAGGTATTCGCATCCATCTCGGCGTGCAGGTCACCAGCATCGAGAGCGACGGCAAGAAGGTCACCGGCGTCAGCCTGAGCGACGGCCGCCATGTCCCGGCCGACCTGATCGTCGTCGGCGTCGGCGTGCTCCCCAATGTCGAACTTGCCGCGGACGCCGGGCTTCCCGTCGCATCCGGAATCATCGTCAACGATCGCCTGCTGACACCGGATCCCGACATTTCGGCGATTGGTGATTGCGCGCTCTACGCCAGCAAGCGTTTTGGCGGCTCGCTGCGGCTGGAGTCCGTGCAGAACGCCACCGATCACGCGCGCTGCGTCGCGGCGCGGCTGACCGGCAAGGATGAGGTCTATGACGGCCTGCCCTGGTTCTGGAGCGATCAGGGGCCGGACAAGCTGCAGATGGCGGGCCTTACCACCGGCTACGACCGCGTCGTGGTGCGCGGCGACCGCGCGCAGGGGCAGTTCTCCGCCTTCTGCTACAGGGGCAATCAGCTGCTCGGCATCGAATCCGTCAACCGGGCCGGCGACCACATGTTCGGCCGCCGCCTGCTGAGCGCGGGCGGCTCGATCACCCCGGAGCAGGCGGCGGATTCCGGCTTCGATCTGAAAAGCGCGTTGCGCTAGGACATCCGGGCGAAACCAGCCGCGCAAAGGCTGCGCCGCCGCGAACGATCGACGCGATCACGTCCGCTGCACGCAGATTGACGCGGCGGAGTTGGCGCAGGTCAGCGCGTCGCCTCTATCGCCGGAGCCCCGCCTTGCGGATGCAGGAGTAATAGGCGTCCGCCCCAACAGCGTTCCCTTCGGCAGTTGCAGCGGGATTGGCAGAAGCCATGCCCACGGCGGATTGTGCCGCTTGGTTGGCCTGCCTGAAGCATTCAGCGCGTGCGGCCCTTGCTTTATCCATCTTTGGGGGCGCTGGTTGTGCCGCTAGTGACGTCGAAACGAGTGGAAGTAAGGCGGCAGCGAGCATTATCCGCATAGCATGCATATTTGCCTCCTTCGGGTTGACGGGCGCAACGCGGCCTCAACCGCGAGTCATCGCAACGGGCCGCCATGCCCACTATCAGCGTGGAACCGGCGTTCGTCGAGTTGCCCCTTGGGCCAATATCGCGGACGACGGCTTGGCTCGCTCAACGCTCCGAAGTGAATCGTCATAGGTATGCAGTGTTGCCATTTGCGCTTCGACCAGTGACCAACCGGCGGGCATTTGGTTGGAGCTAGTTATCTGTCGACAAAATCTGCTTCACCTCCGCCGCAGTCGGCATCGACGGCGCCGCGCCCATCCGCTGCACGGAGATCGAGGCCGCGGCATTGGCGTAGTTCAGTGCATCGCGCATCGGTTTTCCCGCCGCAAGCTGCGAGGCCAGCGCGCCGACGAAACAGTCGCCCGCGCCGGTCGTGTCGATCGCTTTCACGGCGCGCCCGGGAATGAGCATGGCCTCGCCGCCGACCAGCGCGAGGACGCCGCGGCGGCCGAGCGTGACGCAGACGCTCTTGTCCTTCCTGCCCAGCGATCGCGCGGCTTCGATGAAGTATTGGGGCTCGTCACTGTCGTGAAGTTCTCTCCGGGTCAGGAAGCCAAGCTCGGTTTCATTGAGCACGAGGATGTCGACGAGATCGAGCAATTCGGGTCCGGCCGCGCGCGCCGGTGCGGGATTGAGGATGGTGATTGCCTCCGTAGCGCGGGCTCGCCGGAAAAAGGCCGATATCGCGGGCAGGGGGATTTCGAACTGGCTGACCGCGACGTCACCTTTGGCGAGCGGCGCGGCCGAAACATCCGACGCGTCAAGCCGCGCATTGGCGCCGGGCACGACGACAATCGTGTTGTCGCCGCCGGCGAGCGTGATGATCGCGGTGCCGGTGTGGACGCCGGGCGTTTCCTTCACCAGGCCGAGATCGATCGACTGCGCCGCAAGGAAGGTGCGCAGCTCGTTGCCGAATGCATCCTCGCCCAGCCGCCCGATCAGCGTCGTCAGCACGCCCTGCTTGGCCGCAGCCACTGCCAGGTTGGCGCCCTTGCCGCCGGGGAAGTAAAGCACTTGCTTGCCCAAAACGGTCTCGCCGACCTTCGGGTGACGCTCCGCGGTCGCCACCACTTCCATGTTGATGCTGCCGGCGACGAATACCCGACCCATGCCGTCTCCAAAGCGGGGTTATTCGGCTGCGGCCTGAAACTCCCGTTTCACGGCTTCGACGTCGGCAGGCGTCGGCAATCCCGCTTCATTGCCGAGTTTCTGGATTTTATAGGTCGATGCGGCGCGCGCAAATTCGAAATGATACTGCCAGTCCTTGTCGGGGTGGGCGAGATAGGAATAGACATAGGCGCCGTGGAAGACGTCGCCAGCCCCGTTGGTGTCGATCACGCGATGGCGTGGGATCGGCAGCGCGGGCAGGCGCTTGACCGCGCCTTTCTCATCATACCAGAGCAGGCCGTGCTCGCCCATGGTGACCCCGCCGATGCGGCAGCCGCGGCTCTTGAGATAAGGGATCATGGCATCCGGCGTCATGTCCATCTGCTCGCACAGCCGCTCGGCGACGATGGCGACATCGATGTATTCCAGAAGCTCGTGCGTATTGCTGCGCAACCCGCCGCCGTCGAGCGAGGTCAGGATGCCCTGCTCGCGGCACAGTTTGGCGTAATGCATTGCCGCATCCGGCTGGTGGCCGTCGACATGCAGCACGCGGCAGCCCGTCAGGTTCAGGATCGGGAACGGGTGGATGTGATCGTCGTCGCGGCAGCGCACGATGGCGCGCTTGCCGTCCTTGGGCATGATGAAGGAAAGCGAGGATGTCCTGACCTTCCGGCCGTGGATCGAGATGCCGTACTTCAGGGCCATGTCCTGAAACATCCGCCCCAACCAGTCATT
Source organism: Pseudomonadota bacterium (assembly GCA_023432885.1). GTDB lineage: Bacteria > Pseudomonadota > Alphaproteobacteria > Rhizobiales > Xanthobacteraceae > Bradyrhizobium. The sequence goes on from JAEZEU010000048.1 coordinate 3,321, forward strand.
GGCGACGGTCGCGATCAGGTCCGGCTCGATGCCGAGCTTGGCGCAGCAGAACGCTGCCGTGACCGCATTGCCGCCGAAGGACACCGCGTAGGCATCAGCGACGTACTTCTCGTCGCCGGTCGGCATGTGGTCGGTGATGAAGGTGACATCGATATAGGTTTGTCCGATGAAGAGAGCCTGCATTCGTCTTCCATGGGCTGAGTTGTCCCGCCCGGCGCCAGCAGATTAGCACCGCTTATCGCCGTTCAGCGCCGAAAATATTCGCAAAACCTGCTGCCTTTACGTCTTGAGAACGGCATGCGGGGGGACTACCACCATTGCAACACGTCGTAACCATGCATAACGCCGGGACGGCCGGTTTGGTTTCCCGCCTCGGCGCCGAGAACATGTGGGGTCTTTTTCCGTGATCACCGGTCTTGACCACGTCGTCGTCCTTACCTCCGACATCGACGCGGGCGCATCGGCTTACCGGACTTTGCTTGGCCGCACGCCGTCCTGGCGCAACAGGGGTGACGGCGCGGCTCGCGCAATGTTCACGCTCGACAACACGACGCTGGAATTGATGGCGCCCGACGGCGCAGGCGAAGGCGCGAGCCGTATCCGCGCCGTGCTGGCGGAGCAGGGCGAGGGCATCGCCAGTCTCTGTTTCCGCACCAACGACATCACGAAAATGCATCGGCGCCTCGATCGGCTGACGCTCAGGCCCGAGCCGGTCGCCGAAGTCGAGAGCCGTGACGAGGCGAGCGGCGCAAAACTGTCGTGGAGGCGGACCCGCGCGGCGACCGAGGCGACGCGCGGCATTCGGATGTTTTTCCTCGAATTGTCAGGCGAGCGTCCGCGCTCGGCGACCGCAACGGAAGCGCCGATCACCGCGATGGACCACGTCGTCGTCTCCACCACCGATCCCGAACGCGCCGCTGCGCTCTACGGCGCGCGTCTGGGGCTCGACATGGCGCTCGATCGCTCGCACCCGGAGTGGGGCAGGCTGATGTTCTTCCGCTGCGGCGATCTGATCGTCGAGGTCACAAGCCGTCCCGGCAACACGGATGAGAGCAAGCCAGACCGGCTGCGCGGCATCTGTTGGCGGGTGCTGGACATCGAGGCCACCCATGCGCGGCTTGCGGCAGCCGGTGTTGACGTCTCCGAGGTTCGCTCCGGCCGTAAGCCCGGCACGCGCGTGATGACGGTCAAGAGCGACACCTGCGGCGTGCCGACGCTGCTGGTGCAGCCGGCGCCGAAGCTCGCAACGGTCGAATAGCAATAACGAGTCGTTCTTCTGCCTCTCTCCGATGGGGAGGGGTGAATCCGCACGATTTCGCAACCCGCGAAAGCCGTGTTACACGTCCCCCATCCGCCACCACCGAGCGACCGATTTGGCCAAGCGAAAGCGAGTTTTGAAATGGCAGCGCGACCCCGAGGGGATGCGGCTGCGCATCCTCGAGGCGGCCAAGCAGGAATTCTCCGCCCACGGGATCGGCGGCGCGCGGGTCGACCGCATCGCCCAAAAGGCCGGCGCCAACAAGCGCATGCTTTACTACCACGTCGGCAACAAGGAAGACCTGTATCTGGCGGTGCTCGAAGGGGCCTACGAGAAAATCCGCGCGGAGGAGCGCGAGCTCGACCTCGAACATCTGGCTCCGCCAGAGGCAATCGAGCGGCTGATCGAGTTCACCTGGAACTATTTTATTCGCAATCCCGAATTCCTGGCGCTGCTCAATACCGAAAATCTCGCCAAGGCGAAGAACCTGAAACGCTCGACCAAGGTGAAGTCGATGCATTCGCCGTTCGTGGAAATGATCCGCGACGTGGTGCGGCGCGGCGTCGAGACCGGCGATTTCCGTGTCGCCGTCGATCCGGTGCAACTCTACATTTCCATCGCCGGACTCAGCTTCTTCTATCTCGGAAACAGCGCAACCCTCAGCGTCATTTTCGGCCGCGATCTCCTCGGCAAGGATGCACGCGACGAGCGGCTGCGGCACATGATTGCGCTGGTGCTCGCGGCGCTGACCGGCAAGTCGATGCCCGCCTTTGCCAAGGAAAAGGCGCCCAAGCTGCGCGTCGCAGCCCATCATACCGCCTGACCACCGCGCCGCTGCGCGGGCGCGCGACATTTGCCGCCGCTATTGCTCGAAAAGCGGGGGTGGACAGTAATTATCCAACGGGTTAATTTGCGGCCAATCAATGATCTCCAAGACAGGGAGTGACGCGTGGCCGAATCCGAGGGCCCGGGAATCCTGAGCCGGACGCTGAACGCGGCGTGGGTCCGCCCTTTCCTGTTCCTTATCTTCATCGTCCTGCTGTGGGACCTGACGATCCGGGTATTCAAGATCCCCGCCTACCAGATCCCGTCGCCCGGAGACGTCGTCGACGTTCTGAAAACCGAATGGCCGGAACTGCTGCGGCAGTCCTGGCCGACGACCTACGCCACTGTCTGCGGCTTTCTTTTATCGGCCCTGTTCGGCATTCCCGTCGCGATGCTGATCGCGGGATCCAGGACGGTCGAGAGTTACATCTATCCGCTGCTGGTATTCTCGCAGTCGGTGCCCAAGATCGCGATCGCGCCGCTGTTCGTCGTGTGGTTCGGCTTCGGAATCATCCCGAAAGTGATCTCCGCCTTCCTGCTCGGCTTCTTTCCCGTCGTGGTTTCCGCCGTGCAGGGCTTCAAGTCGGTCGACCCCGACATGGTCGATCTGGCGCGCGCCATGCAGGGCAGCCGGTTTGCGGTGTTCCGCGCGGTGAACCTGCCGCATGCGATGCCGGCGATCTTTGCGGGGCTGAAGGTGTCGGTGACGCTCGCCGTGGTCGGCGCCGTCGTCGGCGAGTTCGTCGGCTCCAATTCCGGCATCGGCTACGTGATGCAGCGCTCGATCGGAACCTTCGATCTGCCGACGATGTTCGCCGCGCTGGTGATCCTGGCCTTACTCGGCGTCGTCCTGTTCTGGATCGTCGACCGTATCGAGCGCCTCGTCATTCCTTGGCACGTCAGCCAGCGGGAGATCATCTTTGCGTCGTGAGATGGCAGCTCCGTCATTGCGAGGAGCGAAGCAACGACGCAGTCAGCCTACGTTATTGAGACAAAGCTGAATTGATTCGCTTCGCTCGCAATGGCGAAAACAAAGAGTGGACAAGGGAGACGAAACACATGATGAAATTCATTCTGGCTGCCGCCGCGACATTGGCCTTCACCGTGCAGGCATCGGCGGCCGACAAGGTCGTGCTGATGCTGAACTGGTACGTCTATGGCGAGCACGCGCCGTTCTATTACGGCAAGGCCAAGGGCATTTACGCCGCCGAGAACATCGACCTGGAAATCCAGGAAGGCCGCGGCTCGGCCGCGACCACGCAGGCGGTTGCCGCCAAAACCGCCAATTTCGGATATGTCGACGTGCCCACCATGATGCGTGCGGCGATCAAGGGCGCGCCCGTCGTCGCCACCGGCGTGCTGTTGCAGACGAGCCCGATGTCCGCCATGGGCTTTGTCGAGAAGAACATCAGGAAGCCCGAGGACATCAAGGGCAAGACGGTGGCGATTACGCCGGCCGATTCCATGACACAGATCTGGCCGCTGTTCCTCAAGAAAACGGGCTTGAAGGAGAGCGATTTCCAGACGGTTGCCGGCGACGGCCAGACCAAGCTCAACGCCGTCATCAACGGCCAGGCTGATCTCTTGCTCGGCTATGTCATGGACCAGTCGATGAAGATCAAGGACGCCACCGGCAAGAACGTCTACCCGATCAAGTTCGCCGATTACGGCATCAACCTGGTCTCGTCCGGCATCATCGCCAACACCGATTACGTCAAGGCCAACGCCGATCTCGTCAAGCGCTTCATGTCGGCGACGACCAAGGCGGTCGAAGCCGCCGAGAAGGAGCCGAAGGCCGCCGCACAGTCGATCCTCGACGCCAATCCGAAGGGCGGAAAGATCGAAACGCTGACTCAAGGATTTGAACTGACCATCCCGCTGTACCGGACCGCCGAGACGAAGAGCAAGCGGCCTTTCCAGGTCACCGACCAGAACATGAACGACTCCGTTGCGCTCATGGTCGAATATGGCGGGCTGGATGCCAAGGCCAAGGAAAATCCCAAGGCGTTCTACACCAACGAGTACCTGCCGAAGTGAAGAAAGCAGCTACGAAATCGGCGGCCGAGCAGGCGAGCGCGCATCTGCGCCTGGTCTCGGATCGCGCTGCAGTCGGCGGTCCGTCGGGGATAACGCTCTCCGGCGTGTCGAAGACCTACAAGTCCCGCGACGGCGACGTGCCGTCGCTGCGGCCGCTCGACTTTCACATCAATGACGGCGAGTTCTTCGTCGTGGTCGGCCCGTCCGGCTGTGGCAAGTCCACGCTGCTCAAGATGATCTCCGGCCTGCTCGCGCCTACGACGGGCGAGATCATGGTCGAGGGCGAGCCGGTGACGAAACCCCATGGCAACGTCGGCATCGTGTTCCAGAACGCGCTGCTTCTGCCCTGGCGCAACATCCTGTCCAACGTGATGCTGCCGATCGACATGAAAAGGCTGCCGCGCGACAAATATCTGCCGCGCGCCAAGGAACTGCTGAAGCTGGTCGGCCTCGATGGTTTCGAGAAGAAGCTGCCCTGGCAGCTTTCCGGCGGCATGCAGCAGCGCGCCTCGATCTGCCGGGCCCTGGTGCACGATCCCAGGATCATGCTGATGGACGAGCCGTTCGGCGCGCTGGATGCCATGACGCGCGAGAAGATGAACGTCGAATTGATGCGCATCCAGCGCGAGACCGGCAAGACGGTGCTCCTGATCACGCATTCGATTCCGGAAGCCGTGTTCCTGGCCGACCGCGTGCTCGTGATGACCGAGCGGCCCGGCGCGATCGCGGCGATCTACGATGTGCCGTTGCCGCGCCCGCGTTCCCTCGACGTCATGGCCGAGCCTGTGTTCACCGAACTGGTGCAGCGCATCCGCAAGCATTTCTTCACCCAGAGCTCGCTGGATTAGCGCATGCAAGGATTTGGTCCCTTTGGCGCGGCATTCCCGATCCACTTCTCCCCGATGGGGAGAGGTGAAGCCTGCCACTGAGGTTTGGTCATGGCACCGCGCCTCGCCATACGTGACATCGCCTTCTTCGAGCGGCCCGTGACCTTCGCGCGGCCGTTCCGTTTCGGCGCCGTCGTCATCAATGCGACGCCGCAGGTTTTCGTGCTGGTGGAGATCGATGTCGAGGGCAAGGGCAGGGCGGTAGGCGCCACGGCCGAGTTGCTGGTGCCGAAATGGTTCGACAAGCGGCCGCATTTGACGCCGGAGCAGACGGTCGAGGAACTGCGCCACTCGCTTCTGATCGCGCGCGAGCTTTATCTGTCGCACAAGGAATTCGACACCGCCTTCGGCCTGCACGCCGCCTGCCTCGCCCGTCAGGCAAAGCTGTGCGCCAAGGAGGACATTCCGCCGCTGGCAGCCGCGTACGGTCCGGCCGAGATCGACAAGGCGATCCTGGATGCGCTTCTGCGTGCGACGAACACGAACTTCTTCGATGGCATGGCGCAGAACGTCGCGGGCATCGACGCGCGGCTGTCGCGCGACCTCGAAGACGGCGATATCGAAAAGTTCCTCGCCAGCCGCCGTCGGCTGGACCGCGTCGCAATCCGCCACACCGTCGGCCTCGACGATGCGGTCGAAGGCGAGGGCGGTGTCGCCGACACAAAAGAAAACGCCGGCGCGCGCTATTTCAAGCTGAAGCTCAACGGCGATCCCGCCCATGATGCCGAGCGCCTGATCCGCATCGGCAAGGAGCTTTCCCGGCTGCCCTACGGCTACAAGGTGACGCTCGATGCCAACGAGCAGTACGCCGATCTCGGCGCGCTGGCCAAGCT
>JAEZEU010000049.1 GCA_023432885.1 Pseudomonadota bacterium
GTCGTATAAAGCGTCAGAATCTGCGAGACGGCCAGCCCGCCGACTATGGCGTAGCCGAGCGGCTGGCGGATCTCCGAGCCCGCGCCGGCGCCGAGCATCAGCGGGACGCCGCCGAGCATGGCCGCCATCGTGGTCATCAGGATCGGCCGGAACCGCAGCACGCAGGCGCGGTAGATAGCGTCCTCCGCCGACAATCCCTCGTGCTGGCCGACATGGAGTGCGAAATCAACCAGCATGATGCCGTTCTTCTTCACGATGCCGATCAGCAGGATTATGCCGACGATCGCAATCACGCTGAGGTCCAAATGGACTGCCATCAGCGTCAGCAGCGCGCCGAGGCCGGCCGATGGCAGTGTCGAGATGATCGTGATGGGATGGATGAGGCTCTCATACAATATGCCCAGGATGAGATAGATCACGAACAGTGCTGCAGCGATCAGGATTGGTGTCGTCGACAGTGAATCGCCGAACGCCTGCGCGTTACCCTGGAAGCTGGTTTGAAGCGACAGCGGCTTGCCGAGCTCCTTCTCGATGTTCTCGATTGCACTGGTCGCCTGGCCGATCGAAGTGCCCGGCAACAGGTTGAAAGAGATCGTCACCGACGGGAACTGGCCCTGATGGTTGACCACGAGCGGGGCAACCTTCACGGCGCTGTCGACGAGGGTCGAGAGCGGTACTTCCTGGCCCGTCGAGGATTTCACGTAGATTCCGGTCAACGCTTCCGGCGAGTACTGGAATTTCGGATCGACCTCGAGGATGACGTGATACTGGTTCAACGTCGTGTACATGGTAGAGACGATGCGCTGGCCGAAGGCGTCGTCGAGCGTATTGTCAATCGTGAAGGGCAGGATGCCGTAGCTCGATGCCACCTCGCGCTTGATGCTGATGTCGAGCAGGGGGCCGGCGTTGAGCTGGTCGGTCGCAACGTCGGTGATTCCAGGTATCTTTTTGATCCTGTCCAGGAATAGCGCCGCCCAGTGGTTGAGCTCGCCGGGATCAGCATCTCCAAGCGTGTACTGGTACTGCGTCTTCGAGACGCGTCCGCCGATGGTGATGTCCTGCGCGGCCTGCATATACAGGGTGATGCCCTGGATCTTGGCGAGGCTGCTGCGCAGGCGCGCCAGGACCGTCTCCATGTTGTCGCGTTCCCTGAACGGCTTCAGCGCGATATAGACGCGGCCGTTGTTGACGGTAGTGTTGCCGCCGCCTGCGCCGATAGCCGAGCCGATCGATGCGACCGCGGGATCCTTCATGATGGCGTTGAGCAGCGCCTGCTGCCGCTCGGCCATCGCCTGGTAGGAGATGTCCTGCGCGGCTTCGGACAGTCCGATGATCAATCCGGTATCCTGCTGCGGGAAAAAGCCCTTGGGGATGGCGATGTAGAGAAAGCCGGTCAGGACGATGGTCGCAAACATCACCAGTATGGTGATGAAGCGGTGGCGAAGCACGATGATCAGCCCCGCCTCGTAGATCCCGAGCAGGCCTTGGAAGCCTTTCTCGAGGATATCGAACAGCCGCCCGTGCGTCGCACTTTCCGGTTTGAGCAGCCGCGCGCACATCATCGGCGTCAGCGTGAGCGAAATCAGCAGCGACAGCACCAGCGACACGCTGACGGTGACGGCAAACTCGCGGAACAGCAGGCCGACATAGCCGCCCATCAGGAACAGCGGAATGAACACCGCGATCAGCGACAGCGTGATTGACATGATCGTGAAGCCGATTTCGCCCGCGCCCTGGAGCGCAGCCTCGAACGGCGTGGCGCCATCCTCCATGTGGCGCACGATGTTCTCGATCATGACGACAGCATCGTCCACCACGAATCCCACCGCGATAGACAGCGCCATCAACGAAAGGTTGTCCAGGCTGTAACCGAGCTCATAGAGCACCGCGAAGGTGCCGATCAGCGACAGTGGCACGGTGATGGCTGGTATCACGGTCGCCCAGAAATTCCTCAAGAAGACGAAGATCACCATCACGACCAGCGCAACCGTGAGCATCAATGTGAATTGGACGTCGTGGATCGACGCGCGGACGGTATCGGTTCGGTCCGAGATGATGTTCACCTTGACTGCAGGAGGAATCGAGGCCTGCAGCACCGGCATTGCCGCCTTGATCCGATCCACGGTGTCTACGACGTTGGCGCCGGGCTGGCGCTGTATCGCGAGGATCACCGCGCGGCGGTTGTTGTACCAGCCGGCGATGAGGTCGTTCTCGGGTGCGCTCACGGCGCGGCCGACGTCGCGAATGCGCACCGGCGAACCGTTGCGGTAGGCGATCACCAGATTGGCATATTCGTCGGCCTTCAGCAGCTGGTCGTTTGTGTTGAGTGTAAAGGTCTGGCGCGGGCTGTTGAGCGTGCCCTTGGGCAAGTCGACATTGGCCTGGCCGAGCGCGGTGCGAACGTCCTCCAGATTGATGCCGCGCGCCGCGAGCGCCTGCGGATCGAGCTGCACGCGCACCGCGGGCTTTTGCTGGCCGCCGATACCGACCAGGCCGACGCCGGGGATCTGCGAGATTTTCTGCAGCAGGATATTTTCGGCGTAGGCATCGACCGTCGTCAGCGGCAGCGTATCCGAGGTCAGGCCCAGCACCAGGATCGGCGTGTCGGCCGGATTGACCTTGCGGATCGTCGGCGGATAGGGGATGCCGGGCGGCAGGAAGGGCGCTGCCGCATTGATCGCCGACAGTGTGTCGCTGACCGTGCCGTCGATCTGGCGCTTGAGGTCGAACTGCAGCGTGATCTGGGTATAGCCGAGTGCGCTTGCCGAGGTCATCTGCGTCAGTCCGGGGATCTGGCCGAACTGCAGCTCGAGCGGCGTCGCCACCGACGCTGCCATCGTCTGCGGATCGGCGCCCGGAAGCTGTGCCGTCACCTGAAGCGTCGGATAGTTGACGTTCGGCAACGCTGCGACGGGCAGCAGCGGATAGGCGACAAGGCCCCCGACCAGCAGGCCGACCATCAGGAGCGCAGTTGCGATCGGCCGCTGGATGAAGGGCGCGGAGATGTTCATGGGATCGTTTCCTGTTGTGCCTGCTGCAGCGCGGCTTCCTCGGCGGCTTCGCCATGGAGGATGGCGACGTGCGTGCCCGGCTGCAGGCGATATTGTCCGTCAACCACGACCCGCTCGCCGGCCTTCAGGCCGGAATCGATCAGCGCTTCGCCGTCGCTGATCTGCGCGACCTTCAGTGGGCGTATCGCCACTGTGCCGTCGGCGTTGATGACATAAGCATAGGCGCCGTTCGGCCCTTGCTGCACGACGGATGCCGGAACGGTGAGCCCGTCATGCCGGGTCGTGACCAGCAGCCGCGCATTGACCAACTCGCCAGGCCACAGCTCGTGCGACTTGTTGGCGAAGGTTGCCTTGAGCTGGATCGATCCTGTGGTCTGCAGGATCTCGTTGTTGACGAGCGCGAGCTCACCTTTGCCGAGCAGCAGCGTGTTGTCCTGATTGTAGGCCAGCACCGGCAGCGGCGCCTTGCTGGCCTGCTGCTGGCGCTGGATCTGCGGCAGCACGCCTTCGGGCAGGGTGAAGATCAGCGAGATCGGATCGAGTTGGGTCACGACGACAAGGCCGTTGGCCGTTGTCGGACTGATGATGTTGCCGACGTCGATCTGGCGGATGCCGACCACGCCGTCGATCGGCGAGGTCAGGCGGGTGTAGCTGAGCTGCACCTTGGCGGCCTCGATCAACGCCTGGTCGGTCTTGATCGCGGCCTCAAGTTGGCCGACTTGCGCTTTCTGGGTGTCGATCAATTGCGGCGTGGCCCAACCCTTGTCCCCGAGCTGGCTGTAGCGGGTGAAATTGGCGCGGGCGTTGGTCAGCTGTGCCTGGTCGCGTTCCAGATTGCCCTCGAATTGGTCGATCTGCGCCTGATAGGGACGCGGATCGATCTGCGCGAGCAGGTCGCCGGCATGGACGGTCTGTCCTTCCGTGAAATTGATGCTGATGATCTGGCCCTGGATCTGCGCGCGCACGACATCGGTGTTGTATGCGATCACGGTGCCGACACCGTTTTGGTAAATCGGCACGTCCTTCTGCGTGACGGTGCCGGCAACCACCGGAACCGGCGCTGGTGGTGCGGGGGCCGCGACGGCTTTGAAGGCTTCGGCGTGCAAGAGATAAGCGAGGCTGCCCGCAACGACAGCGCCGAACAGGACAGTGGGAACTGCGACTCTCTTTTTCATGGCTTTCTCGCGACGGGGCGCTCTCTTCATTGGGAGTTGGGCGGCAACGTCGCCGCATCGACTGGCGGTGGGACCGCCGCCGCAGCCGGGGCTGGAATAGTCAGGGCAGGTATCGAGGGTACCGTTGGCGCTACGTTGTTCACGCTGGGCAAGACCCCCATGGTGGGCACCGCCGCGGCGGAGCTCACGCCGAAATTGGCGATCTCCGTCGATCCCAGGGGAATGCCGGTTCGCGGCAGGCCGCCCGGCGTTGTCGGGGCCGTTGGCGCAGACGACATCACTGGATTGGTTGCGCCGGATCCGCACATGCCCGACATTCCCGACGTGTCGATCAGCGCCGATGTCGGCGCGAGGCCGGAGGCCGTTGCCGATTGCGGCATCGCCATCGTGCCTGCCGTCGACATCGGGCCCTGCGGCGTGGCGGCGGCGACCGCTACGCCGCCGCCATCGAAGCTGCCCACCGACCCGAACATCGTTGACGGTGCGGTGCCGATGGTGGTGCACACGCTGCCGCCGGCCACAGGCGGCGAGATCGGTACGGGGCTGACGCCGGGCGAAGCGATCTCCGTTGAGCCGAGCGGAATGCCCGTCCCGCCGACCGGCGCGCTCGGTACCATACCGAGCGGCGTAGTGGCCGAAAGCGACGGCGTCGGCATCACGGCCGCTTGCTGGGCCAGGACCGGACTGCACAACAGTGCCGAAGCCGCTGTGACCATCAGGAATCGTTTCATGGGAGGCTCTCCGGTCCAAATTTCCTGCGTGGGATTTTGCGCTGACCCTCAGCCGCAGCTCAGCGGCAAAGGCTCATACGGATGGAGGGCGTACCAGTCGTAGCAGTCGGGATAGCCGTAGTAGCCGTACCCCGGCCCGTATCCACGGAAGTGATGGAAGGCATGCTGGTGCAGCCCGAATCCGTGTGCGCCGATATGACCGGCGCCAATATGACCGACGCCGACATGGCCAAAGCCGCCGACGCCCATGCCTCCACCGAATCCCCCGATATGCCCACCGCCACCGAAGCCGCCGATATGAGCGCCGCCGCCAAATCCTCCCATATGGCCGCCACCAAAGCCGCCACCGAAGCCTCCGCCGTGACCGCCGCCACCGCCGCCGCGGGCCTCTGCCGCACCGGCAAGCAGGCTCGAAGCGAGGAGCGCTGTTGTCAAAATCGTAATCACTCGTTTCATCGTATTTCTCCTTTCAGATCGTTCGGCGCCGCTTCGCATGAGTCCTGCCGTTCACACGAAAAACGCCGGATGAGGGGAAGGTAGTGTGCGGTGCAGGATCGCCCATTAAATTCGGCGTTAGTGTTCGGTGCGCCGTGACCGGACATTGCAGGCGGCCTCGCGCAGCAAAACGGGCCGGCGGAGAATCCCGCCGGCCCGTCTTGATCTGCCGCCCATATCGTGAGCTGATCAGTACATCGTGTTCGGCTCGCAAGGGGCCGCATTGGTCCACGGTGCCGTGGCGAAGGCGCCGACGCGCGGGGCGCGTACGCAAGCGTTGCCGTCGGAGCGCATCGTCGAGACGACATTGGTATTGTCCATGACATGCCGCGAGTTCGCGGCCAGAACCGGGGTGGTGAAAGTGGCTGCGGCGATCAGCGCCGCCGACAGAAGTTTTGCGTTGTGCATGGATTTTCTCCGGGGTGAGGAAGCCGGATTGGCTTCTGTCCAGGAGGTGCGGCAGGCCTGCCGCTGTCCAAAGGCACTAATGCCTCACACGTTTTCAACTGGCCGTGACCGTAAACTCCCATTAAATCGCAATTTATTGGTCTCGCCTGGGAAGAGCGATTAAGTCTTGGGCAGATGATCCCGGGCGGATGGCGCACCGAGCGAGTGGGGGGCGCTTTCCGGCCCTGCGGTGAACCCAGCGGAACGGCCCCCTGCTATGGCTTTGTTGTCAGACATGCGTATGGTTGCAAACGATCCAGGCGATGCGGAGCGGGAATATCTTCGTGGCAGTCGGACTGACTTCATGACCAGGGTTCTTCTGATCGAGGACGACGAAGAGACGGCAGGGGAAATCGTTGCTGAACTCACCGATCGCGGCTTTCAGGTGGAATGGTCCTCCGATGGCGCCGACGGCCTCGCCAAGGCACGCGAAATGCGGCCGGACGCCATGATTGTCGATCGCCTGCTGCCAGGAATGGACGGGCTTTCCATCATCGAGGCCCTGCGAAGGGAGCAGGTACGCACACCGGTGCTTGTGCTGAGCGCGCTGGGCGCGGTCGATGACCGCGTACGCGGATTGAGGGCCGGCGGCGACGACTATCTCACCAAGCCTTTCGCGGTTGTCGAGTTGATCGCGCGGGTCGAAGCCCTGCTGCGCCGCCCGGCGGAGACGCGGGAGACGACCTTACGAGTAGGCCAGCTCGAGCTCGATCTCATCGAGCGTAGGGCCAGGCGTGGCGATCGCGAAATCGACCTCCTGCCGCGCGAATTTCGTCTGCTCGAATACATGATGCGGCGGAGTGACCAGCTCTTGACGCGCGCGATGCTGCTCGAAGAGGTCTGGAACTACAAGTTCGTGCCGGCGACCAACCTGGTCGACGTGCATATGGGGCGGGTACGGCACAAAGTCGACGGCCCCGGCGACACCCCGATGATCCACAATATCCGCGGCGCCGGATTCATTCTGCGCGCGGTGTCCTGACGGGAAGCATCCGTTGCAGTTCATCCGCTCGCAGACGTTTCACTGGACCGCCGTGCTCGCAGCCCTGTTCGCGATATTTGTGACGGCACTGTTTGCGTTCACCTATTTCAGCATCGACGACTACCTGATCGCACGTTCCGATCGGATGATCGCGGCCCGGGCCGGCTTCTTCGCTGAACTGCCGCGGGAGCGCCTGATCAGCGCACTCGATGATCATCTCGAACAGGATTCTCGCGGCGTGCAGTTCTCCGGCGTGTTCGATGCTGGGAAGAATCGGCTTGTCGGCAATATCGCGGCGCTGCCCGAGGGCCTTGACATCGGCGGGCCGGCGCGCAGCGTGCCGCTGCTGCGCCGTGGTGATGAGGAGGGCGGCGCGAAATCGGTGAGGACCGTCGCACGGCGCCTCGCCAACGGCGACATTCTGGTGGTTGGACGGAATGTCGACGAAACCACGGAAGTCTTCACGGTAGTCGGCACTGCGCTCGCACTCGGGCTTTTGCCCGCGTTCTGTCTCTGGCTGCTGGCCGGCGCCTGGCTGAGTACGCGCGCGCGCCGGGGCATCGAGGAAGTCAATGCGCGGGTCCAGCGCATCATCGCAGGAGATTTGCGCGAACGGCTGCCGCACCGGAATGTCGATGAGCCGTTCTCGCGGCTCGCAGCCATCGTCAACGGCATGCTCGATGAACACGAGACCACGATAAACGCGCTGGCCGGCGTAGGCAACGACATAGCCCACGATCTGAGAACACCATTGACGCGCGCACGCCTGACGCTCGAGCGCGGCCGCACCAACGCAAAGACCTTGGAACAGCTCCAGGAAGCCGCCGACAAGGCAATCGCCGGTATCGACCAGTCGCTGACGATCGTGACCGCGCTGCTGCGGCTCGCCGAAATCGAGAACAGCCGAAGATCATCAGCATTCGGCGATGTGGCGCTCGACGAGATGCTGCGCGAGGTCTGCGACATGTACGAGCCGATCGCCGAGGACAAGCAGATCGCGCTCGGCGTGAGCGTATCGGCCAAGCTTTCGGTGCGCGGTGACCGCGACCTCCTGCTGGAAGCGGTCGCCAATATCGTCGACAATGCCATCAAGTTCACGCCGCCGAGCGGCAGGGTCGAACTCGCGCTGCTGCGCGGCGAGGGCGAGACGATCCTGCGCGTGACGGATACGGGACCGGGGATCAGCAACCAAGAGCAAGAGGCAGTGCTGCGGCGGTTCTACCGCTCGGACAAGATTCGCAATACGCCGGGTGTCGGCCTCGGTCTCAATCTGGTGTCGGCGATCGTGAAGCTGCACGGCTTTCGCCTGATCATCCATCCCGGCCCGGGAGGTCGAGTGGAGATCGTTTGCCCCGATGAGCAGGCTGGGCAGAAGTAATATCACGAGTTGCCGGCTTCACCCATGCCGGCGGGCGTCATGTCCGGCACGGGATGCATGGTGCAACCGTTGATGATGCCGGACTTGAGGGCCGGCCATGCCCGCATCCCGTTCATTGTAGGCCTGCATCACCGAGGGCGGCAGCCCTTGCATCCGATAGGCCGGCGTCGGCGCGCCGCCATTGAGGACGTCAAGATTCGGATAGAAGAACGCAAAATTGCCCGGCTCCTGGATGGCCTGTTGCGCGAGAGCCGGCGCTGCCGTCATCAAGGACAGCATTGCTGCAGCGGCTATTGTCTTGATCGAGGTCATTGTATTTCTCCATTTCGTCGATGCGGAAGTCCGCTGGCGCGCAAGAGCGCCCGCACGCCGCACAGGCGCGTGTTCTCATCGAATGCGAGCTTCGCTTGAGCCTGCATCCAGGCAGTGGATGCATGATACGGATGTAGGGCGGGTGCGATCTCGCGCCACTAAATTGATTTTTACAAAGCTCAACTAAGCTTGAGCTTGTTGAGGCAAGAGCGTGCGAGCGGTCGTCTGGAGTTCACCGCGAACGCAAATTTGAAACGCGTGATCTGCACTACGCAAACATTAAAGCCGAGTTTAGTATCCTGAATCCCAATTTAATGGCTGCGTTACGGTCTCCTCTCGTAGGGTTCGCCTGCCGGACTTGAAGGATTGGAGCTATCCATGAACGCGCACAGCACGACCATAGACGGGCAGGAGAAACTCACCGGAGACAGGTCTTCCGCTCTCGGCGACGAGTACGCCACGCTCATCAAGCGCTACGGGTTTCTTGAGCCGGACCGCGAGCAGGAGCTCGCGCAGCGCTGGCAGCAGCTTCGGGACCGCAAGGCGGCGGATGCGCTCGTGACCAGCCATTTGCGGCTCGCGGCAAAGATCGCACGCGGGTACCAGCGATACGATCTTTCGCTGGCCGACCTGATCGGTGAGGCCAACCTTGGCCTCGTCATCGCCGCCTCGCATTTCGAGCCGGGCCGCGGCGCGCGGTTCTCCACCTACGCACTCTGGTGGATCAAGGCGGCGATCCATGATTACGTTCTGCGCTCGCGCTCGCTGGTTAAGATCGGAACGACGGCCGCGCAGCGGAAGCTGTTCTTCGGGCTGCGCCGCGCGATGATCAAGTTCGGCGGCGACAGGACCGGGCTCACGCAGGAGGTGGCAGAGGCCGTCGCGCGCGAGCTGGCGGTGCCCGTTCGCGAAGTGGTCGAGATGAACAGGCGACTGACGGGAGACCGTTCGCTGAACGTGACCATCGACGATGACGGTCACACCGAATTGGAGACGATGCTGGTCGATCAGTCGCCGAGCCCGGAAGCGGTCATCGCCGAACAGGATGAAGGTTCGCAAGAATCGAGGGCGCTGCATTCAGCGCTTGACGAGCTCACGCCGAGGGAGCGGCGGGTGTTTGAGGCCAGGCGGCTTTGCGAAGACCCGCCGAGCCTGGAAGAGCTCGGACGAGAGCTGTCGATCTCCGGTGAGCGCGTGCGGCAGATCGAAAGCGTGGCCTTTGAAAAGGTCCGGCGTGCCGCGACCAGGCATTTGAGACAGGCCCCCGCTGTGGCAGCTTGAGGGATGATCGGGAACTGCGGCGAGCGACGCTATACGCGCCGCTTGCAATCGATCATTTTGGGAGCGCATCTTGCCGATGTCTCTCTCATGCTGGTTGGTATGCCATCTGGCATGATATTCTCAAGTCGACGTTGCGAGATTGTCGCGCCCCGATGGAGATTCACGATATGGAAGTTCACGATTACGTTCCGTAGGGTCAGGCCTACACCTGTCGTGTACGCAGACGTCCTTGTTCAATTGCGACGTCCAACGTGAGGGAGAGGTTTTCGCCGTCTCCTATGCTACTCTACGCAGCTGCGCCCATGTAGTGAGCCTCGAGCTCTGCGATTGCGAGACGCTCATATTCATAGGCTCGTGCCAGCAACGACCATTTTTGGGCAGGACGGAACGCCGCCGTTTGCCTATACAGAGATGCAATGGTGCGATATCGGCGCACGTTTTCCAAGATAGCGGTCCCACCCATTGGATTCCCCGACTTTGCTGTTGCCATGTGGACTGTGCATCGGGTGATTTGCAAAATCGTTAGCGCGATCGCCAGAAACCGTGAATGGTTTGCGAACGGTTTATCGGACGAACCGCCCCGTGGACCGCGTGCCTCGCGCAGGTTAGACTGCGGCCACTCGATCGTCTCGCACTGTCCGTTAGCGGCTCTCAGCCGACCTATTGTTCGGCAAGCCGTTCGATTGATAGCGACCGCCGGCAAGCGCGCCGCCATTGCCTTAGAGTTACCCGATCTGGCGCGGATCCATGAATCTCTCAATGTCGGGAAGCAGTTGCTGGCTCCCCCTCGGGAGCAGAGGAATTCCCCGTGCAGGTGGGTCTGGCGCAGTTCCGGTCAAGCCGTGCGAGCGCACCGAGTGCACTGCGCTGCTCGGTCCGGACGGTGTCTTGGTTCGGGATGATGTTCAGTTCGGGTCGAACCCCGGCGGCGAGCGGCACTCCCGAGTGCGCGGTGTCGAACACCACCCGTTCCGGCCATCGGTCGTTTGAACGAATGCGCAGATTGACCCTCTCACTAGG
>JAEZEU010000295.1 GCA_023432885.1 Pseudomonadota bacterium
CATTCGTAATGACGGGGTCGGGGATTCGAGTCCCTCTTGCGCACCAGCCTTTCAAAGCCTTATGGCGAACCGGCCGCAACCTCTTCCCACGTAGGTACGCTGTAGCTACGCTATGGCGCGCGCCAGCATCATACATGGCCGCTCAGGATCGCATGTGTCCACAACGTCCGTTCTCCGCTGTAGCGCTGTTTGGGTAACGGCGTGCTCTCTTTACTGGGTCAATGCGCCGGCAAATTCCAGCACTTTGCCGACAAAGCCGTGCCACTCGGTTGCGCTGACGGGTTCGGTGTCCGGATTCTTGCCTTCACCATGCATGTACTTCCGGGTGTAATTGTTGATGTCATCGAGATCGTCGTAGCAGTCCAGCAGGTGCGGCGGGCCGTCATCTCGCGGATTTTGCCGAGCATGTTACCGAGCCCCTTAATCTTTACCAGGTTCGGCGCCATCCGCTTCATGTGCGTCTCGACGACCGGGCGCAGCTTCTGCACCACATCGCGGGGGTTGCCCTGTCTATCGTGGTAGAACGACAGCAGCACGCGCCGATTGCCCGAATCCTCGCTCTCTGTATCGGTCTCGATCGGCCATTCGGCGATAACCGTGTCGCGGTGCCCGTTGGCCAGGAGCCACAGCGCCTTTCGGTATCGGTCAGCAAGTCGTGCTCCCACAGGTCGCGCAGGAAGCGCGCGTCCTGGGACATCACCACTACCTGCGCAACATCCCGACCGCAGCGGCGGATTTCACCCATCGTGCAGGTCCGGCGGAACTGGTCTCGATTTATTCCGTAACAGCTAGTTTTCCGAATCCGCGCCCGACCTCAGCTACAAAGGTTTTCCCGGAATGCGTATGAGCGGCACCGCCTTGGGCTGGTGGGTGCCGGCGGCCAGATTGGCGCTTCCTTTATCGCCGCCTCTTGTTGTCGCGCGGATGCCGAAGCACGCATCCACACCATGGCGCTCCACAGCTCTTTGCGTTGATCGCGGCCTAAGTGTTCGGCACGTTCCTCGATCCATCGTTCTGAGGTTGCTCCTGCAACGAGATGCTGAACAGATTACCCCGTCAACGAGTTGCAGCTGCTGTGGACATGGTCGGAATCGTGGGTAATCGGCACTCCCAAATACCGGTGAAGCATCAATAAAAGCGACTGCTATTCATCAAAAACACTGAGTTGTCCTTCCCGCGTGCCTGTGCTCACTCCGTTTCAGACTTGAGGAAGCGAAATGACCAAGAAGCGCACCATCAAACTGAACCTGTTTATGCTGGCGAGCGGACACCATCATGGAGCATGGCGTCATCCGGACGTGCCTCGAGATCAAGACCTGGAGCTTGCTCATTTCGCCAGTCTCGCCAAAACGGCCGAGCGCGGCAAGTTTGACGCTCTCTTTTTGCAGGACCTTGTCGGTGTGCGTGAGAGCCTCGGTCGGGAGGCCATGCGCCACGGCGATCATGGCGTTGTCCAGTTGGACCCGTTGCTCGTGCTGGCATCCCTTGCCGCCGTCACTGAAAAAATCGGTCTGATCGCTACGGCGTCGACAACGTACAATCAGCCTTTTCAGGTCGCTCGAAAGTTTTCGTCGCTGGATCATTTGAGCCGCGGTCGGGCTGGCTGGAACATCGTCACGTCGACCGATGAGGAGGAAGCTCACAACTTCAGCTTCAACGAGACCGTGCCGCACGATGAGCGGTACCGGCGCGCGGAAGAGTTTGTCGACGTTGTTCGAGGGTTGTGGGACAGCTGGGAAGAGGGCGCTTTTCCACGCGACAAGAAAACCGGCGTGTATCTCGAGGACAAGAAGATGCACCACCTCAACCATCGCGGAAAATATTTCAAGGTTCGGGGGCCACTTAATATTCCGCGTTCACCGCAGGGCCATCCGATACTCGTTCAGGCGGGCAGCTCACCAGCCGGGCAAGATTTATCGGCGCGAGTTGCCGACATCGTGTTCACGGTCAATCCAACGCTTGAGATCGCTCAGGAGTTTTACGCCAAGTTCAAGAAGCTGATCCGTGCAAAGGGGCGTGATCCGGACAGCGTTGTGGTCATGCCCGGCATATTTCCGGTAATTGCTGATACCGAAGAAAAGGCCCGCAAAAAGTTTAACGAGCTGCAGGATCTTGTGCATCCTGCATTCGGCGTCGGGATCCTCGGAAAGATGATCGGAAACTTCGACCTGACGAAGTACCCGCTGGATGGTCCGGTGCCGGACCTTCCCATAACGGATGAACAACAGGGTCGACAACTTTCCCTCATCAAGCTGGCAAGAGATCAGAAGCTCTCGATCAGGCAACTATACATGCGGGTTATCGGCGGGCGTGGTCACGTCCAGGTCGTAGGAACCCCGGAACAGGTTGCCGACAAGATGGAGGAATGGTTTGTCAATCAGGGCGGTGATGGCTTCAACGTGATGCCTTCGCATTTTCCGGGTGGCCTGGAAGATTTCGTGGACGGCGTCGTACCCATCCTCCAGAGGCGTGGCCTGTTCCGCACGGAGTATTCAGGCGCGACGCTGCGGGACCATCTCGGGCTTGCCGTGCCCGAAAATCAGTTCGCCATCACTTCAAGTGGACGTCCCGCTAGCGTGGCCTAGCCGGCCCGTCCGCGCATTCACGGCCAAGAAAAATCAGGAGGAAAGCTATGGAATATGGATCGGTTAGCCGTCGCGCGCTTCTCAAATTGGCGGGCGGCGCCACGATGGCTGCTTCTATGGGGAGCATGTCCGCCTATGCGTCAGCACCCAAGCTCAGGGTGGCAACATTTGAATACCTTTCAGGTCCCTTCGCGCAGGTTGGGCAAACGGCAGCGGCCCTCTTGAAGGAAATCGCGTTGGCTCAAAACGCGAAACCGGATACTCCGTTCGAGATGGATATCACGCTGTTCGACACGAAGGGATCGGTCCAGGAGGTGCAGGCCGCATTCAACCAAGTGGTCGATCAGGGAATCCGCTACATCACGGGCGGCGGCAATTCAGCTGGAGCCGCCTATCTCGTTGACGCGGTTACCCGCTATAATTCGCGGAATCCGGGTAAGGAGATTCTCTACTTCAACCATCAATGCATCGATCCGGACCTGACCAACGCAAAATGTTCGTTTTGGCACTTCCGCTTTGGGCCAAACGTGCCCTCGAGAGTAGATGCCCTGACCCGATATCTGGCCAATGACAAGTCAGTAAAGAACGTCTTCCTCATCAATCAGGATTATAATTTCGGCCAGAGTGTTTCCCGCTTCGCCAAGGAACAGCTTTCGGCAAAGCGCCCCGATATCAAGATCGTGGGTGACGAGCTGCATGCGCTCGGCAAAGTGAAGGACTTCTCGCCGTTTGTCGACAAGATCAAGGCGTCCGGGGCCGACAGCGTCATCACCTCGAACTTCGGGCCTGATCTGGTCCTGCTCATCCGAGCGGCGAAAGATGCCGGCTTGAAGGTCCCATTCTATACCATGTACGGCAACGCGTTCGGTGCGCCCACCGCCATTGGGGATGCAGGGCTGGAAACCATGCGCCTCAGTGTGAATTACGACGCGAACGAACGCGATGCCCGCGCCGAAGAGATCTATCGCAACTTCAAGATCAGAAATCCGGGACTTGAAATCTACGACCTAGCCGAACTCGACATGGTGGACATGCTGGTAGCCGCGGTGAAGAAGGCGGGTAGCGTCGAACCGAAGGCAGTTGGGCATGCGCTGGAAGGACTGGAGATCACCGGACAGTACGGCCCAGCGAAGATGCGCGCCGAAGATCACCAGATCCTCGCGCCGATGTTCATCCAGACCTTTGCAAAGGTCGATGGCAAGAAAGTGAAGGTCGGGTTCGAGGGCCTGGATTCGGGCTTCCGCACCGAGGCGAAATATAGCGCGGAAGAGACTGCGCTGCCGTCCGTCTGCAAGATGGTGAGACCGAGCGCCTGATATGACGACTCTGCAGCTCTTCATTAGCTCGCTGCTAAATGGGCTGTCCTACGGACTGCTGCTGTTCATGCTGGCTGCCGGGCTGACACTGATTTTCAGCCTGATGGGCGTGATGAACTTTGCACATGCCGGCCTGTACATGCTGGGCGCATACTTTGGATACCAGATTGCGTCCTACACCTCGTTTTGGGTGGCGCTGGTCGTTGCGCCGCTTCTCGTCGGTTGCCTCGGAATGTTTATCGAGCAACATTATCTCCGACATCTTCACTCCAAGGGCCATGTGCATGAGCTGCTGTTCACGTTCGGCGTGGTGCTTCTGATCGAGGAGTTCGTGAAGCTGGTCTGGGGCGTCGGCGCGGTAAATCATCGATTTCCCGCCGCCCTTGACGGGACATTGTTCGAGGTCATTGGCGTACGATTCCCGATCTACAAGGGATTCGTGGTTTGCTCCGCCATCGGCTCGTTATTGCTGATCTGGGTATTTATGAACCGCACTAAGGTCGGCCTTGTCGTGCGGGCAGCATTGACGTCGCCCGACATGGCAGCAAGCCTGGGTCACAATACGCGACAAATTTTTGCGCTGGTTTTCGGGATAGGATCGGCGCTGGCCGGGCTCGCGGGCGTCGTCGGGGGCGCTGCTCTGGTCACGGAGCCCGCAATGGCTGCTCATGTGGGAACGATCATATTCGTCGTAATCATCGTGGGCGGGCTGGGCTCGCTTAAGGGGGCGCTGATTGCGTCGCTACTGATCGGCTTTCTTGAAACCGCTTTGGTGGCAGCGAATCTCCGGCTCTCCGACTTGCTGAGCATATTCACAGGATACTCTGGAATTGTCGACGCACTCCTGCAACTCAAACTATCCCAGATTGCGCCGACGATGCCGTACCTCCTGATGGTCTTAATGTTGTTGGTGCGGCCGCGCGGTCTGTTCGGTACCCGCAATGTCTGAAATTTCCATCACGCGACCGGATCGCGATCCGTCAATGTCTACAGTTTCTCTACAGAGAATGGTTGCGCTGGCGGCAATCGTCGCTTGCGCCATCCTTCCCCTGTTCCTGAAGACCAGCGTTGGCCTCACCATCGGGATGCAGGTCATGGTGCTGACGGTGTTTGCGTATTCTTATCAGCTGCTGTTCGGTCTGGCGAACCTGCTGTCGTTCGGTCACGCGGTATTCTTCGGTGCAGGCGCATTCATCGCCGCGCACACCATGAATGATCCGCGCCTTGCGACGATCGGTGTTCCCGTCGAAGCGGTGCCGCTCGTCGGTCTGATCGGCGGAGCGCTGATCGGCGCCGTTGTGGGTTTTCCTACCAGCAGAAGCTCTGGAACTCCGTTTGCAATGGTGACCCTCGGGATAGGCGAGCTCGTCGGCGCGAGTTTTCTGATGTTTCCGGCGGTGTTCGGCGGCGAGGGTGGGATCAGCACGGACAGATCCGCATTGCCGTCCCTGATCGGAGGTACATTGGCTACCACGCGACAGATCTATCCAGTCATCCTGGGCTGGACGCTGGTCCTTTGCGCGCTCGCACTATGGCTCAGTCAAACGCCGCTGGGTCTTCTAGCGCGTGCAATCCGCAATAACGACGAAAGGGTTGGATTTCTCGGTTTCGAGCGGGCGAGCATCCGCTTTCGAGTCATCGTTCTGTCCGGGATGCTAGCTTCCGCCGCGGGTGCGATGTCTGCGATGATCTACGAGGTCGTTTCGGTGGAATCCGTCTCGCTCCACAACTCCGCGAACGTGCTCATCATGACGGTTATCGGCGGCGCCGGAAGCATATTCGGCCCGCTGGTCGGCGCCGTGCTGCTTACCTTCATGCAAACAATAATGTCCGGAATCACCTCGGCATGGCCGATGTATTACGGGCTGATCTTCGTTGCCATCATTCTGGGATGCCCCAGCGGCCTGACCGATATCTTCGCCCGTCCCGAGTTCAGGCGCCCGCGGTTCATCGCAATAGTCCTGCTCCGGGGCGTCGCCGCCGTAGTCGCCATCGAATGGCTCTACAGGGTGCGCGAGGGAGATGCACTGACGCAGGTGCAGTACTATGGCGCGCCATTGGCCGCCATCCTAGTCTTCGGTCTTGCTTTCTTTCTGAAAAAGCGAGCACGAGACGCACGATGACGGATCGGGTCCTGGAGCTTGAGGGCGTCAAGAAGGCGTTTGGAGAGGCGCTAATCATTCGCGGAACGGATCTCGCAATTGTTCGCGGGGAGAAGCATGCTCTCATCGGCCCTAATGGCGCCGGCAAATCCACGCTCTTCAATCTAATCTCGGGGCGGCTGCAGCCCACGTCGGGTTCAATCAAGCTATTTGGTCGCGAGATTGGCGGTCAAGCGCCCCACCAGATTGCGCGCCTCGGCTTATCGCGAGGGTTTCAGACGACAAGCGCGTTCAACGATCTCACGGTGGCCGAAAACCTAGCCATCGCAGCCATGCGCTCGCAAGGCGAGTCAGGCTCGATCTGGAAATCCACGCGGCAAATGACCCGTGTTTGGGGGAAGGTCGAAGAGTTGCTGCGCGTCCTCAATCTGGCTTCGTCCAGAGCCTACACCGTGGCGCGCCTGCCATATTCAGAGCAACGACTTCTGGAACTTGGCTTGACACTGGCAGGCGACCCAGCCGTCATGTTGATCGACGAGCCCACAGCCGGGATGAGCCGTGCGGACACCGGCGCGATGATCTCGACGTTGATGTCTATTGCGCAGGGCCGAACATTGATCCTCATCGAGCACGACATGAATGTCGTTTTTGGCCTTGCCGATCGAATCTCCGTCTTGGTTCATGGTCAGGTAGTAGCGACCGGTACTCCCGACGAAGTCAGGAACGATGTACGGGCCAGGAACGCCTATCTGGGAGTTGCTGGAGATGAGTAGTACGCTTCTCAATGTCAAGGACTTGCGTGCATTCTACGGTCCGCTGCAGGTATTATTCGGGGTTTCCCTAAGTATGGAACGCGGCGATCTGATCACGCTTGTCGGACGGAATGGAGCTGGGAGATCGACCCTGGCCAAGGCGATCGTTGGCCGGGCGCAGCGTTCAGGATCCATCAAATGGAAAGGCGAAGAAGTCTCAGGACTGGAGCCCTATCAGATTTCTCGTAGGGGCATCGCTTATGTTCCGGAGAACCGCGAAATATTCGGCAATCTGACCGTTCATGAAAACCTGCTCATGGGGGAGCAGACCGCTGCTTCCGAGGGGCGTTTTGCATGGTCGATTGATCAATCCTACGATCTGT
The DNA here is from genome assembly GCA_023432885.1 of Pseudomonadota bacterium. Classification (GTDB taxonomy): domain Bacteria; phylum Pseudomonadota; class Alphaproteobacteria; order Rhizobiales; family Xanthobacteraceae; genus Bradyrhizobium. Next base: position 7,139 of record JAEZEU010000295.1, read on the forward strand.
TTCCGCGTCTCGCCGAGCGCCGAAATACACCGGGAGGGGCATTGTCCGGGGGCGAGCAACAGATGTTGGCGCTGGCGAGGGCGCTCGTCGGCAGGCCGAGCCTGCTGGTCGTGGATGAGCCCACCGAGGGTTTGTCGCTGCAAATGGTGAAACTGGTCGCGGACACGCTGGCGATGCTGCGCGCGTCCGGTCTTGCGATCCTTCTGGTGGAACAGAAGCTGGATATCGGCCTGAAGCTTGCGTCGCGTGCGCTAGTGGTGGGCCGCGGCCAGATCGTCTACGAAGGCACACCTGGCGAACTTGCGGCTAACGAAGAGATCAGGCGAACGTGGATCGAGGTTTGATCCCGGATCATTTCCGTCGTCGCCCGAACACCGCCAGCTTCGCCTCGAATTGCTTCGACAAGCTACGCAGATGTTGCTCGAGTGCAGCCACAAATTTCCGCATTGCCTGAGTTAGAGCGTGTCGCGGGTCGTGCACGAAATACAAATCATATGACAGGGCAGGCTGTATCACGGGATACACGTACAGTCCCATCGGAGCATCGATTTCGCTGACCATGGACGTGGCTGGAAATATTCCGGCCCAATCGGAACTCTTTGCGAGTTCGAACGTGGAAACGTAACCTTGAACCACCAGAACCCGTGCCGGCTGAATGTGAGAGGCGGCCAGAAAGTCGAGAGTAAGCGTATTGAGAAGATGGCTCTTCGCGGGGACCATGAGTTTGAGGTTCTCTATCTTGGTCAGCTTGCAAGGCGTCAGGGACTTTCCATTGATTGGCTGACCCGAAACAAGGACGAGTGAATCTTTGAATGCGGGCCATGCGGCCAAGCCAGAATCCGGCGGAGGAATCGCGCCTAGAGCAATGTCGAGCTCACCTTCCTTCACGAGATTCGTTAGATCGGCGCTGTAGGCTTCCGTAATCGAAAGAGAGACGTCGGGATTGTCCTTCAGATACTGCGCCAAAAAGGTTCCGGCGGCGCCCCGCGCCACAGAGGGCGGCATTCCCACGCGGAATGATTGTGAAATGCGGCTTCCGGCTGCGAAGTCGATAATATCCTGTCTTGCTGCTGCAACTCCGCGCGCGATCGGGATGCAGCGCTCGTACAATCTGTGGCCCGCGGGAGTAGGCTCCAGCCCCTTCTTTGTCCGCGTGAAAAGAGGCGTGGAAAGTTCGGTTTCCAGTCGACTGATCTGCATGCTCAATGCAGGTTGTACGACGTTCGCCTTTTCGGCTGCCTTCGTAAAACTTCGTTCTTCATAAGCTCGAAGAAAGTACTGAATTTGGCGAAGATCCATCCCGGGCGGCTCCTCAAATCCGCCGCCGCCACTACTATGGCACCCCATTATCCGTTATCGGCGAATTGGCAGTCTGCGTACCATATCATGCAGCCCAGTCATCAGAATAAAAGGGGGCAATGCATCAATAGAAGTTAATTGCCACTTTCTCTCCAGCCTCTAGGTTTCCGCGAACTGGGTTTTCACTGCGGAAGGATACGAGATGAAGAGGGTCGTTGTGGTTTCCGGTAATACGCGACGTCCGTCGAAAACGAGAATGCTGGCGGAAGTAGTTTCGGCAAGTCTTCAAGCCAACGCTGAAGTCGACCTCAATTTCTTTGATCTAGTAGATGCAGGGCCTGGGATCGGTGCCTTCACGCGCGATGAACTACCGCGCTCGGCGATGGATATTCTAGGTTCGATTGAGACAGCAGATGCGCTGATTGTCGGTAGTCCGGTTTACAAGGGCTCGTACGCGGGACTTTTGAAGCATCTATTCGACTTCGTCGATCCGTTATGCCTCGCCGGAAAGCCGGTCCTTCTGTTGGCAACCGGAGGAGGGGAGCGTCACGCCCTCGTTGGAGAGCACCAGATGCGGCCGCTCTTCGGGTTCTTTTCCGCGCTGACAATTCCAACCTATGTTTACGCATCCGACAGCGACTTCAGGGACGGACGCCTCCAGAATCTAGCGGTCTTGAAGCGGGCCGAGCAGGCCGCAGGCGAAATGGCCGCATTCCTGACTCAGCCAGCATTGCCTGAACCATCGAAAGTAACACCCCCGCGTCTGGTCATGCGACAGGTTTAGTCCATCCCCGAATTGGACGGGCGCGGCGCCTATCAAAGCGCGGGCGCGTAACGTTCGTTGAGTGGGGGGCGCATAGCGCGCATTGCAATAAAATCGCTGATTTCAAATTTGGAGGCGGCTTGCTTCGCGGGCCGCATCGTTGGCCTTCAGGCAAGACAGAATAATGCGATCTCGTGGCTTACATCTCATTCCAGGCATCGCGCTATGTTCGCTCATTGCCACAGCTTCGATCATCCTCCAGTGGATCGAAGCACGGCAGTTTGGTTACCCTTATGTCGAGGCCATCGTCGTTGCCATCTTGCTGGGTATGACAATCCGGACTTGTTGGATACCAGGACCTCGCTGGCAGGCAGGCATAGCCTTCAGCGCAAAGCAACTCCTGGAGATAGCGGTGATGTTGCTTGGTGCTTCCCTCAGCGTTGCCGCAATAACCGCCGCGGGGCCTTGGCTGTTCGGATCGGTCGTGGCCATTGTAGTGCTTACGCTCGGGTTCAGTTATGGGATCGGCCGATTATTCCGGTTACCGGCAAAGATGTCGCTTCTCATAGCATGTGGGAATGCTATCTGCGGCAACTCGGCGATTGCAGCAGCCGCTCCGGTGATAGGAGCCAGCAGCGATGATGTCGGAGCCTCGATTTCGTTCACGGCCATCCTCGGCGTGATAACGGTTTTGAGCTTGCCGTTGCTCATTCCAGTTTTCGGTCTCACAGAACTTCAATACGGAGTTCTCGCCGGTCTTACGGTTTATGCGGTGCCACAGGTACTCGCTGCAACGATCCCGGTGGGAATCATCAGCACGCAGGTGGGTACGCTGGTCAAGCTAATCCGTGTCCTGATGCTCGGCCCGGTACTTCTTGCCCTGGCAGTCTGCTCGTCGCGTATGAATACTGTCGGCGGCGGACGGGCGACGCGACTTGGTCGAGGAGTTTCTCTGGTCCCTTGGTTCATTCCCGGTTTCATCCTGCTCGCAAGCTTGCGATCGCTCGATGTCATTCCTGCCTTCGCGATCGCCCATTTGGCAACAACTGCGGGGATACTTACCATCTGTTCGATGGCTGCCCTTGGACTTGGTGTTGATCTCAGTCTCATAGGTCGGGTTGGAAGCAGAATCGCCATGGCTGTGAGTCTTTCACTAATGACACTCGTGGCGGCGGCTTTGATCTGCGCGCGATTCTTTTGACAGTGAGACCAAGTCTTACCCGCACTCCCATCGTCGCTGATTGGATGCGGACGGTGTCTCGTAAGCTTGAAGCATAGCGCGAGGACGTCAGGCGTTCAGAGTGTTTCCGCCGGAGTGGCCTTCATAGTTCGGGAAACTTGCGGCTGCCGAAGCACTCGCTCCAACGAGAACCAAATTTGGTCGTCTGCTTCCGATAGCGGCCCTTAACTTATATGCCGGGGGGCGTCCAGCTGGTCCACTTCGGGGTGAGGGGGCATTGTGGGACGGTTACTTCGGTCAGCCATTGGCCGGCTTGTTCCGTAACCCCTGATTTGCGAATCCAATTAAGCAGCGTGTGTCCGCCTCCATGAGCGAGTCCCTCGCGATGCGATTGAGATCCCTGCCGAACTGTCCGGCGTGTTCGCTTATATTGTGAGAGGGACGAATGTGCTCTTATCGTCAACTTGCACGATATGGCTGGTAATACCCCCGTTGCGAAAGAAATGAAGACCGACCGACGGTGAAGAATTCTGCCAGCCCACTAGCTGACCGGAGCCGATTTCCAGCGCAAAGCCGGGCGCAACCGATGGGACGGTCATAGCCCTAACGCCTGCCCAATCACGTGCAGTCGCAACGTGCAAATGACCACAAATGAGGCCCACGATATTGCCGTGAGCACGGATCAAGGCTTCTAAACGATCCATTCCCCGTGTGCATGCCATATCGGCATTGTCAATCATGCCGAAATGGTAGGGCGGGTGGTGCATCGTAATCAGCGTGGGTCTTAAGGAGCGCGACAACGCCGCTTCGATCCAGTCGAGCCGATCCAGACACAGTTCGCCGCCAGTCTTTCCGTTCTCTAGCGTATCAATGCCGATGATACGAAGAGGAAATAGATCACACTCGAACTGATAGAAGTCTATATCGGCGTAATGCCCGTTCAGCGGAAAGGTCTTGCGAACAAAATCTCGATAGTCGTGGTTTCCCGGCACGACAAAAAAGGGACACGGAAGCCGCTCGAGGAGCAACCGGCAGTAGCTGTAATCGAACAGATCGCCCTCGTGAGAAAGGTCGCCGCTGATGATAGCGACATCCGGTACGGGAACGAGTTGCCGGATGAATTCGATCGTACGCTGGAGACGCGATGCGTTATCCGCAAACATTGCTTTGCCGCTGTCTGGCCTGCGCAGAATATGGATATCGGATAACTGAACGACGAGCATGACCAAAAGCCTCAAGCGACCGAAGTGGTGAGGCCGGAACCGGAGTCCATCTTGGCTGTCTGACGATGCTCTGCACCAATGCGCCGGACAGTACCGGTGGTAGAGCGATAGACGAGCGTCTCGGTGCGAATACCGTTCATGCCGAAGCGAACGCCGGAAAGCAGCGGCCCGTCCGTAACGCCGGTCGCCGAAAGAATTACGTCGCCGGATGCGAGATCGCGCAGGTCATATTTGCGCGCAGAATCGGAAATCCCCATGGCTTTGGCGCGGGCAATTTTCTCGTCACTGTCTAGAATGAGGCGGGCCTGCATTTGGCCGCCCACGCAGCGCAGAGCGGCGGCCGCAAGCACGCCCTCCGGTGCGCCGCCTGTACCGATGTAAAGATCGACGCCGGTTTCCTGTGGAAGCGTGGTAAAGATAATCCCCGCGACATCGCCATCCTGGATCAAGCGCACGCGCGCGCCGGTCGCGCGGATCGCCGCGATCAAGCTTTCGTGCCGCGGCCGGTTGAGCAGCAAGACGCAGAGGTCGGACGGCCGCACGCCCTTTGCGCCGGCCACCGCGGAAATGTTTTCGGCAGGTGTTCGATCGAGATCGACGATTCCGTCCGGGTAACCCGGGCCGACCGCAATCTTTTCCATATAGACATCCGGTGCATTCAGCAGTCTACCGCACTCCGCTATAGCCATGACCGCGATCGAACCGGGCAGGTCGCAGGCGCAGAGTGTCGTCCCTTCCAGCGGATCGACGGCAATATCGACCCGTGGTCCAGTCCGGTTGCCTACATTCTCGCCGATGAAAAGCATGGGCGCCTCATCGCGTTCGCCTTCGCCGATAACGATGGTCCCGTCGATCGGCAGGCGATTTAATTCGCGGCGCATGGCATCGACAGCCGCTTGATCCGCGGCTTCCTCCATTCCCATTCCGCGCAGGTGAGCAGCAGCGACAGCCGCGCGTTCGGTAACGCGGACAATTTCCAGCGTTAGAATTCGCTCCATGACCAGTTCAGGCGTGATTAGAGATGGGTCCATGGTGTTCCGCCTAACTCGCCCGCGCGTTCGGAAGTTGTGGTTCGATTGCGTCGCCGGACGAGAGCAGGCGGCTCTCGCCCAATTCGCCCGCAGCTTCCAGGATCGGGTAGGCAACCGAAGTCAGGTGGCCGTTAATGCGCTTCAAATCGCGGATAACATCGAGATGGATAGCGCTGCTTTCGATCGACTCCGGCCGTCCTTCTCGCAAGCGTATGTAGTGGTTTTCCGCCGCCTTTAGTTCGAGGGAGCGCATAGAGGATTTTTCGGAGAGAAGCCGCCGCGCGAGGATTACGTCACGCGATACGAAGACATTAAAGGAAAGCCGCATATTGTCCATGAGATGTGCATGGAAGGAGCGGATTTCCTCGAAACCTTCAGCTGAAAATGAATATTTCTTTTTGATCTTCTTTGCCGCGAGCTCCATCAGCGATTTGTCGATGATGTCGCCGACGTGTTCAAGATTGGTCGTGAATGTCAGCACTTCCGCGTAACGTTGCGCTTCGATACCCGTCATTCCTTCCTTGGACGATCGGACAAGGTAGAGTTTGATCGCTTCATGCAGCCGATCGACCGTATCATCGGATTTTTCGACCTCTCGCATGAGTTGCGCGTCGGATTTCTCGAACACCGAAAGCGTATCACGCAACATCTTCATAACGATGTCACCGAGATGTTGGGTTTCCCGGATTGCACAAGCGATGGCCTCTGAGGATATCTCGAGCACGGCTGGGTCCAGATATTTGGGGCGGCCCAGATCGTCGGCGACTTCCTTGTCGGGCATCAGCCATGCCGAAAGTTTCGCAATCCAGCCGACGAGCGGCAGCATCGACACGGCAGTCAGCATATTAAAGGCTGCGTGAAAGCCGATCACGATCCGGCCGGTATCGCTTACGTAATCAGAGACAGACGCCGCAATCGGCTTTACGGCGAAGAACAGGGGAATCGCGCAGACAAGGCGCATGATCATGTTGCCGAGCGGTACGCGCCGCGCCGTGGCAGGGGAAGAGAGCAGCGATAGGAAGGGCGCTATCGCGCCGCCAATATTGGCACCCAGGATGAAAACCAGCGCGAGCGGCAGCTGGATCGTATGTGCAGCACAAAGCGACATTACAAGGAGGACTATCGAAAGGCTGGAATGAGCGAGCCACGCCATCGCCGCGGCAAGCAGAATTGCAAGCAGAGGCTCGCCCGCAAGGCTTGAAGCAATCGACTGAAAGGTCGGAGATTCGCGAAGTGGCGCTGCTGCGATGCCGATATGGCCGAGGGCCAGGAATATGAGTCCAAGCCCGATCACAACGCGAGCCAGCGCCTTTCGACGGTCATCTGTACTCACGAGGAACAACAATACGCCCGCGGCGACAAGTACCGACCACAGCCATTTGACGTCGAGCGAGAAAATCTGCGCTGCCAGCGCCGATCCGACGTCGGCGCCAAGCATGACGGCAAGCGCAAGCGGCAGCGCGATCAAATTCCTGGCGCTGAAGGAGGCGAGCAGGATTGCGGTAGCTGTCGAGCTTTGCAGGATACCGGTTACTCCGATGCCGGCGAGAAAAGCGGAAAACTTACTGCGCGTACGGGTGGCGATAGTGTTGCGAAGCTCGGTCCCGAAGCCACGTAGCGCGCCGGTACGAACCATGCGAACGCCCCATAGGAGGAGGGCGACGCTTCCGAGCAAGGTCGTGAAAAGCTCTGTTCCGGACATGTTCTTTTGCGCGCAGCGACGGGCGTTACGCGGCCGCTACGCTGTCTCCTTGTAAACGCCGATGATCTTGTCGAGCAGCGCTAATGCATCGGGCTTCGATCGCTGAAAGCTGTTGCGGCCCATGATCGAGCCATGACCGCCACCATCGCGTATCGCGCGCACCTGATCGAGAATTCCGGCATCATCAGCGGCTTCGCCGCCCGAGAATACGACCAGCCTTCTGCCATTAAACGATGACTGGATGATGTGCGCGACGCGCCTCGTGAGCGTTGAAGTGTCGATTGCCTGCCGTTCGTAAACTTTCTTCGCGGCGTCGAGATAAATTGCGCCGGTCGGCGGCTTAACCTTGATGATGTGGGCACCGAGCTGTGCGGCGAGGTGCGCGGCGTAGGCGCACACGTCGATCGCTGTCTCACCATCTTTCGTTAGGTCGCCGCCACGCGGATAGGACCAGATCACAACGACAAGCCCTGCCGCTTTGGCTTCCTCCGAAAGCGCGCGGATTTCCTCCATCATTTCGTATTGGTCGTCGGCGCCCGGATAGATCGTGAAGCCGATGGCGGAACAGCCAAGCCGCAACGCGTCTTTGACCGAACCGTGCACCGCCTGATCTTTCATACGGCCGAGCGAATTAGAGCTGTTCATTTTGAGAATGGTCGGAATTTGTCCGGCGAAGGTGCCGGCGCCGGCTTCGATCATGCCGAGCACAGACGCGTAGGCTGAGAGCCCGGCGTCGATCGCAAGTTGGAAGTGATAGTGCGGGTCATAGCCCGCAGGGTTCGGTGCAAAGCTGCGCGCGGGACCGTGTTCGAACCCCTGATCCACGGGAAGGATAAGTAGCCGTCCCGTTCCGCCGAGCTTACCTTGCATCAGCATGCGGCAAAGATTGGCCTTGGTACCGGGGTTGTCGCTTTCGTACCAGGACAGGATTTCCTTTACGCGGGGAGTGATGTTCACGATTGCACCTTACCCAGCCGGGCCAGCTGTTGAATCTAGAGAAGGGTTTTGGCGGAGGCGGCGACTGCCTCGGCGGTAATGCCGAAATGTCGATAGAGCTCGTCGGCGGGGCCGGATGCGCCGAAGCCGCGCATGCCGACGAACAGGCCGTTCGATCCGAGAACGAAATCCCACCCCTGACGAATACCGGCCTCGATCACGACGCGCGGACTGTTATTTCGACCCAGAACTTCCGTACGATAGCTACCGGGCTGCTGTTCGAACAGGGTGAGACAGGGCATCGACACGACAATCGCCGATATTCCCTCCGCGTCGAGCAACCGCCGGGCCTTCATGGCGATTGCCACTTCGGAGCCGGTCGCAATCAGCGTCACGTCACGTTTGCGGTCGGCGTCATCGAGAATATAACCGCCTCGGACGCTGAGATTCTCGCCGCTCTGTTGCGTTCGCAAGGCCGGTAGATTCTGACGCGACAATGCAAGCAGGGTCGGCCCGCCTTCAAACTGCAACGCCGCTTCCCAACACTCCGCCGTTTCCACGGCATCGGCTGGACGCAGTACTCTCAGGTTTGGAATGGTGCGAAGTGCTGCAAGATGTTCGACGGGTTGATGCGTAGGTCCGTCCTCGCCCAATCCGATGGAGTCGTGTGTCATAACGTAGATGACACGCTGCTCCATCAGCGCTGAGAGCCGGATCGAGGGGCGGCAATAATCCGAGAAGACCAGGAAGGTGCCGCCATAGGGAATGAACCCGCGATGCAAAGCGATACCGTTCATGGCAGCAGCCATGGCGTGTTCGCGTACGCCATAGTGGACATAGCGGCCTTTGAACTCGCCCGGCTTCATGGGCGCAAAGACCTTCGCCTTCGTAAGGTTCGAACCGGTCAGGTCAGCGGAGCCGCCAAGCAACTCGGGCAGCGCGGGAGCGATAGCATCGAGCACCTGTTGGGATGCGACCCTCGTTGCGAGCGTGGGCTTGTCCCTGACGAAGCCCTGTTTAACGCCAGAAATGGCATGGACGAATCCATCGGGCAGCCTGCCACGTACGCGCCGTTCGAACTCGAGCCGCACAGCAGGAGCGGCGCCCGCGAGACGGTCGAGCCATTTGACGCGTAATGCGCGGCCGCGATCGCCCGCGCGGCGCCATTCATCGAGAGCGCCTTGCGGAATCTCGAATGGTGCATGAGGCCAGTTAAGCGCCTGTCGCGCTCCCTCGACTTCCTTTAAGCCCAGCGGCGAGCCATGCGACGCGGAACTGCCGGCTTTGGTTGGCGCTCCGAAAGCGATCTGCGTGCGGCAGGCAATTAGCGAGGGCTTGTCGGAACTCAATGTCGCAGCGATTGCAGCAGAAACGGCGCGGCCATTGTGACCGTCCACAGAAGCGACATTCCATCCGCTTGCGCGAAAGCGTGCGAGCTGATCGTCAGAAACCGTGAGATCGGTCGGGCCGTCGATGGAAATTCTATTGTCGTCGAAGAACACGACAAGCTTGTTGAGCCGCAGATGACCCGCAAGCGAAATCGCTTCCTGCCCGATTCCTTCCATCAGGCAACCGTCACCTGCGATCACATAGGTGCGATGATCGACGAGTTCCGCGCCGAATTCTGCGCGCAGTCCCGCTTCCGCAATAGCCATGCCAACTGCATTAGCGAGTCCCTGACCGAGCGGGCCGGTTGTCGTTTCGATCCCGGGAAGATGCGAAAACTCGGGGTGCCCGGCGGCGGGTGAGCCGAGTTGGCGAAAACGCTTTAATGTATCGATCGAAATGCCGGGATAGCCGGTGAGATAGAGCAGCGCATAGAGCAGCATTGAACCGTGACCTGCGGAAAGCACGAAGCGGTCGCGGTCCGGCCAATGCGGTGCAGCGGGATCGAAGTTGAGAAATTCACGAAACAAGACTGTTGCCACGTCGGCCATGCCCATCGGCATTCCTGGATGGCCGGACTTCGCGGCTTCGACCGCATCCATGGCAAGCGCACGGATGGCGGTTGCCAGATTGCGCTCGCCATTTAGGTCTGTGTTGGGAATAGCGGAGCTCACAGTCCTGTTTTGCGTATCCGTGACCATCACTCATTCATTCGTGGTTTCATTCGTCTTCGTGAGGAAGAAGAAATAAGTTTGCACCATTCGTTCCATCAGTACGTCTTATAGGTCTCCCGAAGCGGGCAATCGGCCGAAGGCATTCATTGACAGCAGAACTATTGCGACTATTTTTTTTCTCTGCCTCACTGTCAATGAAATATCTGATTATGAAATCATAAGGTGTATTTATGGCTCCGCGACGCAATGCAGTGCCGGAAGCAGAAATGCAGAACCGCGCGTTCGAGACGATCGTTTTTGATCTCGATGGAACACTCGTCGATAGCGTTGTCGATGTCGCCAATGCGGTAAATCGCGTTCTCTCCGACGCGGGCCTAGCGCCAATCGAAAATTCGTCGCGTCGCCAGTTGCTAGGAGAGGGTGCGAGGATCAGAGTCCGGAAAGCTTTCGCAATGCGCGGCAGCGAACTATCTGAAACGGAACTCGACAGTCTCACGCGAGACTTCAACCGCTACTACTCAGACGCGCTGACAGATAATACGACTCCATATGAAGAAGTTGCCGATGTACTGCAGACGCTGGGAAACGATGGATTTCGGCTCGCCGTCTGCACAAACAAAGACGAGAACTCTGCGCGAAAAGTGCTGACAGCGCTCGGCTTGATGCCGCCTATCGAAGACGTAGCCGGGCCTGATACGTTCGGCGTGCAGAAGCCCGACCCGCGTCATTTGCTTGGGCTGGTCGAAAAGCTGGGGGGAAATGCTACCTCGACACTTATGGTTGGTGACTCGCGTCACGACGTCGAAACCGGGCGTGCTGCGGGAATTCCCGTAGCCGTCGTCGATTGGGGATATACGTCCGTGCCTGCGAGCCAACTCGGCGGCGACTATCTGCTGCGCCGCTTTTCGGATCTTTTGAAAATAGTCAAAAAATAGCCGCCACCTATTGGGCGCCGCCTATTTGTTTAGTCCTAAAGGCGCACGCCTGTTTCGGCGTCGAAGAGATGCGCGGTCTTCAGGTTGGGCTTCAGACGGATCTGATCGCCTGGGCGAAAATCCCGGCGATCCCGGAAGACCGCAATGACCTGATCGTTGCCGACCTTCGCTGTTACCTGAATTTCCGAGCCCGTGGGCTCCACCAGGCTGATAGTCGCAGGCGTGCCGTCGTCGCTGATCATGAAGTGTTCCGGCCGGATGCCATAGATCGCCGGGCGGCCGTCGGAATTCCGTGGTGCAACGTCGAGCGTAAAGCGTTCTCCGCCGTTGGTCTCAAAGCGCATGGTACCGTTTACGCTGATCTTGCCTTTGAGAAAATTCATCGCCGGCGAGCCGATAAAGCCGGCGACGAACATATTTTGAGGTTTGTCATAGAGTTCGAGCGGAGCGCCGACCTGTTCCACGATGCCGTCATGCATGACGACGATCTTATCCGCCATGGTCATGGCCTCGATCTGATCGTGAGTCACATAGACAGTCGTAGTCTTGAGGCGTTGATGCAGTTCCTTGATTTCGCTTCGCATGGCGACACGAAGTTTGGCGTCCAGGTTCGATAGCGGTTCGTCGAATAAAAACACCTGAGGACCGCGGACGATTGCGCGTCCCATCGCCACACGCTGGCGCTGGCCGCCCGACAACTGACGGGGATATCGATCGAGAAGCGGGGAAAGACCAAGAATCTCAGCGGCACGCGCCACGCTCTTCTCGATTTCAGCCTTTGGTACGCCGCGGATTCGCAGGGAAAATCCCATATTTGCGGCGACAGTCTTGTGCGGGTAGAGCGCGTAATTCTGGAACACCATCGCGATGTCGCGCTCTTTGGGCGCCACGTCATTGACGACGCGATTGGCGATATGGATCTCGCCGGCACTGATGTCTTCAAGACCCGCAATCATCCTCAGCAGTGTCGATTTTCCGCAGCCCGAAGGCCCGATAAAGATGACGAATTCGCCGTCTTTGATTTCGATATCGACGCCGCGGATTACTCTGACATCGCCGAATGACTTTTCTACGTTTCGAATTGATACTGAACCCACAGAATCTCCTCCTGGTCGTTTCCTTTGATGCACGAAAGTCACGTTTGTCAGCGAGCCGCTGGATTATCTCGCTCGCTTCTTATTCTTCCTTTGTGGTGTAGTTTCGCTGAGCGCCGCCGGAAAAAAAGCATCCATAAAATGGCGCATGCTTGGTGTAATCGTTCGCTCGCGCCGATAAATCAGTTCGATGCGCATCGTGGATTTTCCGTCGAGAAAAGGCCGAGCGGCCAATGCGCCTGCTTTCACTTCTTCTTGCACAGCCATAGCAGTGATCACGGAAATGCCGAGGCCCGCGCGAACGGCGCGCTTTATCGCTTCCGCGTCCGCAAGCTCCATCGTCTGATCCAACACGATACCTTTGGCGTTAAATGCCTCCTCGGCAATCGCGCGGGTTCGCGATCCGCGCTCACGCAGAATCATCGTCTCCTGCTCGTACTGTACCTTCCCAGTACGCGCGGCCGAGTGGTTGGGCGGCAAAATCAGAAGCAATGAATCTTCGAAAATAACGAAGCGTTCAAGTTCGTCGGAGATCGCATTCACGACAAGCCCAATGTCGCTGCTGCCTGAGAGCACGTCCTCAATTGCCCATGAGTTCGTTCCGATATCGAGACGAATATTCATTTCCTGGTGCAGTGCCTTGAATGCGCCAACCGTTGCCGGAAGATAGTAAGCGGCAATGAGTTTTGTGGTGGCGATACTGAGAGACTTGTGCTCGGTCTTGCGCATCAACGCGAGTTGTTGCTCTGCTTCATTGGCAATCGCGAAAATCCGTTCGGCGTAGGATTGTAGCCGTAGCCCGGCCTGCGTGAGCACCGGTTTCCCGCCAATGCGTTCGTAAAGCTTGACACCGGCAGTGTCTTCCAGGGCGCGCATCTGCAACGAGACGGCTGGCTGCGAAACGGAAAGACGCTTCGCTGCGGCGGTAAAATTTCCCGCCTTCGCGACTTCATAGAATACGCGCAGCTGATTGAAGTTCATCTTCCATCCCACCGGTCATAAGTAAAAGTCATGCATGCCATTAATATTACTTGGATTGACCTTTGAGGCTCTATTCGCGACCGTCGCAGCTGAGGCAGCTGGGGCAGAGAGTTATCTCATAGATAAGCCAGCATGGAAAGAGTGAGTAGAGCGAAAGGACATAAGAAACACTTATGTCGATGCGCAGCAGAACTCACTTCATTAGGTTTTGTCGGCGCCGGAGGCGCAAGGAAGTGGAAGTTCGAAATGGCGACGAAAGTGCGGTTCACGGTTAATGGTTTGCTCGGCGAAGGCAGCCGTATTGCTGTTGCGGATGCGGACGCGCCCTTTGTGGACGGGCTGCGCGATCAAGAATTGTCGTGGAAAGAATTTTCTTTTCTTCGCGAAGCGACAAGGGCGAT
>JAEZEU010000316.1 GCA_023432885.1 Pseudomonadota bacterium
GGCTCCCGCCTGACGCGCACTTTCGGCGATCAAGTCCGTCGCGAGCGTGCCGCCGGGAACATTGACAATGCGCAGGCGCGGCCGGCGCACGCGTAATTCTTTCAGCCCCGCCGCACGTGCGATCAGAAGGTCGCCCGGCCGGATGGGCTGGCCCAGAGCAGCCACGACGCTGCCTGCGGCAATATCGCTGCCGGCGCGGCGAACGCCCTGACCCGGCACGGCTTCGGCCATGATCTGCGCAATCGGCCCCGAAAGATCGAGCGAGCCTGCGTCGACCACGCAGTCGCAGCCACCGGGCATGGCATCGCCGGCCTCGACCCAGTCGGGTGACGACGTCAACGGCAGCGGCGAATAGGAGGATGCGCCGACGAGATCGCGGGCGCAAAAGGCAAAGCCGTCGGAGGCGGCGACGTCTTGCGGCGGGTACGCTGCATGCTTCGGCATTTCGGCGGCGACACAACCCAGCGCTTCCCCCGGCGCCGCTTCGACCGGCGCCACCGGTTGTAGTCCGTTCAGCAGGGCATCGAGCGCGACGTCAAGCGGGGTCAGCGACGCCGGCAGGCGCTGGAGCGAGGTCATGTTTCGCCTAATGCCCCGAATCCGGCCGGAAATACAGGACAAATACCGGCAAAGTGGGCATCATTCCTTTGGCCACGTTGACCGACGGCAGAAATTTGGTTGCAATCGGGAACAATCAGAGCGGGCCAAGCCGCCGACGGCCAAAGTGCCGGTGCTTCAGGGGAGGAAAAGGAATGGTTTCTTCCGGCAAGTTTTCCGCGCTTGCAGTGAGCGCGGCGGTGCTGCTCGGCTCGCCAGCGGCGCTTGCGCAGGTTTCGAACGATATCGTCAAAATCGGCGTGCTCACCGACATGAACGGCCCCGCCTCGACGCCGACCGGACAAGGCTCGGTGACCGCAGCGCAGATGGCCATCGATGATTTCGGCGGCAAGGTGCTGGGCAAGCCGATCAGCATCATCGTCGGCGATCACCAGCTCAAGCCCGATATCGGCGGCAACCTTGCGCGACGGTGGTATGACGTCGATCAAGTCGATCTGATCGTGGATGTGCCGGTGTCGGCGGTTGGCCTCGCCGTTCAGAACATCGCCAACGAGAAGAAGAAGCTGTTCATCACCCATTCGACCGGAACGGCGGATTTTCATGGCAAGTTCTGCTCGCCATACGCGATACAATGGGTGTTCGATACAAGGGCGCTGGCCGCCGGCACGGCGCAGGCGGTCGTCAAGCGTGGCGGCGACAGCTGGTTTTTCATCACCGACGACTATGCCTTCGGCCATTCTCTCGAGCGCGACGCCACCGCCATGATCACCAAGGGCGGCGGCAAGGTGCTGGGCTCGGTGCGGCCTCCGCTGGCAACGCCGGACCTGTCGTCCTTCGTGCTGCAGGCGCAGGCTTCGAAAGCCAAGATCATCGGTATCGCCGGCGGGCCGCCCAACAACATGAACGAAATCAAGACCGGCGCCGAGTTCGGCGTTTTCACGGGCGGCCAGCAGATGGCGGCGCTGCTCGCGCTGATCACCGACATCCATTCTCTGGGCCTGCCGGCTGCGCAGGGTCTGCTGCTGACGACCTCGTTCTACTGGGACATGGACGACAAGACTCGCGAATGGTCGAAGCGCTACTTCGCGAAGATGAACCGCATGCCGACCATGTGGCAGGCCGGCGTCTACTCCTCCGTGATGCACTATCTCAACGCCGTCAAGGATACCGGCACCGACGATCCGTTGAAGGTAGCGGCGAAGATGCGCGAGAAGCCGATCGAGGACTTCTTTGCCCGCAACGGCAAGCTGCGCGACGACAATCTGATGGTGCATGACCTCTGGCTGATCCAGGTGAAGAAGCCGGAGGAGTCGAGATATCCGTGGGACTATTATCAGATCCTCGCGACGATCTCGGGCGAGGAAGCGTTCGGTCCGCCGAATCCGGAATGCTCGCTGGTGAAGAAGTGACTGCGTAGCAGTCATTCGGGAATGGCGCGCAGCACCAGACCCGGAATCTCGTGATTCTAAGGAGCGCAAGTGCGCTCCTTAGTTCGAGGCTACCCATCGCCCCGGAATGACTTCATCACTTCGCTACTCCAATCTCCTTCAAATACTTCATCACGCCCGGATGAATCAGCTCCTGCTTCGGCGCGGCGGCGATGGTGTTTGCGGCCGTGGTCTCGCAGGCCTGCGCGAGTTTCTTGCAGAGCGCGGCTTCTACACCATGCAGCGTGCGCGCCAGGCGGTACGCCACATCGTCGGGTAGATCGGCGCGGGTGAGGATAAAACTCCAGGAGCCGACCGAGTTGATGGCTTCCGTCTGGCCGGGATAGCTGCCCGCCGGCACCGTCAACGGCTTGAGAAAGGTGTGCCTGGCGCGGATGCGCGCGATCTCGGCTGCATCGGGCGCGATGAAGCGCGCGCCGCCCGGGCTGGAGGCGACCGTGGCAAATCCCGGCCAGCCAATGCCGGCGCCCCAGAGCGCCGCCGTGCGGCCGTCCTGCACCATCGCGGGTCCATCGCCGGCGCGGTCGAGATAGATCGATTTGAAGTCCTCATCCTGCTTCAGCCCGATGCCGTCGAGCACATAGCGCGACAGGATCGGCAGGCCCGAGCCCTTCGCGCCGAACGCCACGGGCTGGCCGACGAGATCGCGGATCGTCTTGTAGGGACTGTCGGCCCGCACCACGAACATGCCGGGACTCGAATACATCGCGGTCAGGATCTTCAGCGGCGTCGCCGGCCGGCCGATACCCATGAAGGCCTCATAGGCGGGCTCGCCTGCGACCAGCGCAATGTCGAGTTTGCCCAATTCCATCAGCGGAATATTCTCGTTGCTGCCTTTGGTATTGCGCGGCTCGATGCTTAGGGGCCGATCGGCAGCATTCATGATGTCGGCAAAGGCAGCCCCGTAAACCGGGAAGCCGCCACCGGGCGTCGCCGTTCCGAGGCTGATCGTGGTCTGGGAAATGGTTTTGGCTCCCTCTTGCGCTGCGGCATGACCGGTCAGCAGCATGGCACCGACGAAAAGCACATCAGCGAGCTTCATTTGCAACTCCTGGCCGGCATGAGCGCCAAGTCGCCATATTGACTAATCAACGCGCAGCCCAGGGCATAGGCAAGGCGGTATTTTTATGAAAGCATCCTTCCAATACCAACGACAAAAAGGGCGGGACACACGATGAAATTCTGGCGTGCAGCATTTTTTGGCCTGGTTTTTCTCTCCAGCTACGCTTCCACCCCTTCGTCCTCCTTCGCCGCGGACTACCCGAACCGTCCCGTCAAATGGCTGATCGGCTTTGCCGCGGGCGGTCCAGTTGATATCGTCGCGCGGATCATGGCGCAGTGGCTGTCCGACCGCTTCGGCCAGCAATTCGTCGTCGAGAACCGCACCGGCTCCGGCGGCAATATCGCCGCCGCGGCTGCGATCAATTCGCCGCCCGATGGATACACGCTGCTGTTCGTCGCACCGAACAACGCGATCTCGACTTCGCTCTACAAGAAGCTGCCATTCGACTTCATCCGCGACACTGCGCCGGTCGCCAGCATCATGCAACTCACCAACATGCTCGTGGTCTCCAACGACATGCCGGTGAAGACCGTCCAGGAATTCATCGATTACTGCAAGGCCAACCCGGGCAAGATTTCCTATGCATCTTCAGGCAACGGCACGTCGGTGCACATGTCGGCGGAGTTGTTCAAGGCGATGACCAAATGCGACATGCTGCACGTGCCCTATCGCGGCTCGGCGATCGCGTTCCCCGACATCATCTCCAACAAGGTGCAACTGATCTTCGACAACCTTCCTTCCGCGCTCGAACAGGTGCGCGGCGGCACTGTGCGCGCGCTTGGCGTCACCTCGCCGAAGCGCTGGCCGAGCGTGCCGGATGTTCCGGCGATTGCCGAGACAGTGCCGGGATTCGAATCGGTCGGCTTCTACGGCATCTCGGCGCCCAAGGGCACGCCGCCGGAAGTCATCGCGATCCTGAACAAGGCCGTCGGCGAGGCATTGAAGGATCCGAAGCTGGTGGCGCGGCTCGCCGAGGTCGGCGGCATTCCAAGACCGATGGCCCCGGCCGAGTTCGGCAAGCTGGTTGCCGACGAAACGGAGAAATGGCGCAAGGTCGTCGAATTCGCAGGGGTTTCCGTGGATTAACCGCATTGCCGGATCGCAATTCGCCCTGTAAACGGTGGCGGCACCGTTGCCGGCCGCCTCACGCGGCCGCCCGCGGCGGGGCCTGTAGCTCAATGGTTAGAGCCGGCCGCTCATAACGGTCTGGTTGCAGGTTCGAGTCCTGCCGGGCCCACCAATGAGATCAGGTACCTGGCGAAACCATCATCTTTACAGCGGACGGGTTTGCGACCGGTTGACCGCCGCGCTCTCAAAGCATCCGCCTCGCTTCTTCGGGTCGTTTGCCGCAGACGCTCGACGTCCGCCTTGGCGCGCTCGGCGTCGCTGACGCGAGCATGCATCCGCCGATGACGCCAGCTCTGCATCGCGTTCGGATGCGAGGTTTGGGAACGGCTGTTAGTTATCGCTCGCGGCTGCGCATTGCTTCGGCGCGGTAGGCGCGGTTGAACGCGACCTATGGCCGCCACTTCGCGGATTCGTCTTGGCGCGGTGATCAGCAGCGGAGTGCTTTCCGCTTGGCGCTACAGGGTACTCGGGGTGACGAGTGGCTCAAATCGCCTGAAGCGAAGCAATCAATGGAAGCAATCCAAGAATCCGCAAAGACATGAAGCGGCAGATGTCCGTCTCGGTAATACAGGCCATCGATCGAATCTGCTTCGCCAC
>JAEZEU010000072.1 GCA_023432885.1 Pseudomonadota bacterium
ACCGGGCCTTCCTCGATCTCCACGCCGTTCGCCTTGAGATGCGCGACCACCTGGTCCGGCGTGCTCGAGGTGAGGAAGCAGAGATCGTCGCTGCCGGGGGTCTCGTGATCGGCGGTGAACCATTCCACCTTGTCGGCGCCACGCGGCCGCACGTTGATCTTTTGGTTACCAAACGCCAGCGACGTGCGCGGTGTCTTGCCGGGGCCGGGATCGAATACCTTGATTTCCATGCCCAGAATGGTTGCATACCATTTTGCAGAACGCTGTACGTCCGAGACGTTTATCACGAGGTGATCGAGCGCATTGACTTTCACGGACATGGCTCATCCTTTCGTCGTGGCTTGTCTGTCGCACTGGCCGCCCCGGGCGCAGTTTGTTACAACGCGCCGCGCTTCGACTTCAACAGATAAGGGCCGGGCACAGCATCCGGTCCCAGGGAGAAACTCCATGATTTCACGCCGTTCCGCCCTTGGTCTCCTCCTGCTCGCTGCTGCGGCCGCAGCCCCGAACGGCAGCGCGATGGCGGCGGATTATCCGACCCGCTCGATCAAATGGGTGGTCGGCTATCCCCCGGGCGGCGCGACCGACATCATCGCCCGCCTGATCGGACAGCGCCTGCAGGAGAAGCTTGGCCAGCCCGTCGTGATCGAGAACAAGCCGGGCGCCGGCAACAACATCGCAACCGAGTCCGTCATCAATGCGGAACCGGACGGCTATACGTTGCTGCTGGTCAACCCCGCGAACTACATCAACACCTCGCTTTACGCGAACCTGAAGTTCAACTTCCCCCGCGACATTGCGCCTGTCGCTTCTTTCAATCGCGTGCCGAACGTGATGACGGTCAACAAGGATGTGCCGGCGAAGACCGTCGCCGAGTTCATCGCCTATGTGAAGGCCTATCCCGGCAAGGTAAATCTGGCTGCGTCGGGCAACGGCACCTCCGTGCACCTCTCCGGCGAAATGTTCATGGCGATGAGCGGCGCGAAGATGACGCATGTGCCCTACCGCGGCGCAGCTCCCGCGCTGACCGATCTGATCGGCGGCCAGGTGCAGGTGATCTTCGACAACATGCCGTCCGTGATCCAGCACATCAAATCCGGAACGCTGCGTGCGCTGGCGGTGACGACGACACAGCGCTCGCCGCAACTGCCCGACGCGCCCACCGTCGCGGATACCGTGCCCGGCTATGAAGCGAGCGCGCTGTTCGGCATGGGGGCGCCGAAGAACACGCCGAAGGAAATCATCGCCAAGCTCAATACCGAGGTGAATGCGATCCTTGCGGAGCCTGCGATCAAGGCCAAGCTGATCGAGCTCGGCGGCGAGCCGCTGATCCAGACGCCGGAGCAGTTCGGCAAGGACATCGTCGCCGAGACCGAGAAGTGGAAGAAGGTGGTGGAGGGCGCCAAGCTGAAGGTCGACTAAACGTGATCTGGAGCACGGAACTCATTTCGCGGGGTGTGCGTATCTGAAGGCAAGGATGACGCGGTTATTGAGGAGAAAACCCATGCGAAAGACAGTCTTGGCTGTCGCCACTGTGCTTGCGGCGGGCGCGGCAAGTCTGGCCGGCTCGGGGCCGGCTGCGGCCTTTGATTATCCCTATTGCCTGCAGGGGCGCGGCGTCGGCATTCCCGGCGATTGCTCCTACCCAACCTATGAGGCTTGCCAGGCGGCAGCCTCCGGCCGCGCGCTCTATTGCAATATCAATCCGCGCGTGGCATTCGGACTTCAGCAGCAGCAGCGCCGGGTTCCGCGCGGCTACTATTACCCCTACTGAAGGTGAAGCGGGTCGCTTGACTCGCTTTGCTTTGCGCCTATACTAAACTGTATGGTTAAGTATCAAGACGCGACGCTGGACCGCACCTTTGCGGCTCTTTCCGACCCGACCCGCCGCGCCCTGCTGGCGCGCCTGATGGAGAAGGAGAGCCTTTCCGTCAGCGAACTGGCGCAGCCGTTTGCGATGTCGCTGCCCGCCATCATGAAGCATCTCGACGTACTGTCGGATGCTGGTCTGATCGCGCGCGAAAAGACGGGCCGCACGGTGGCCTGCCGCCTCACCGCGCAGCCGATGGAGCAGGCGATGAACTGGCTCACTCGCTATGCGCGCTTCTGGTCCGAAAGCTTTGACCGCCTTGCCTCGCTCCTGGAGGAAGAACCATGGCCCGAACCGCAGCCGCAAAACCAGTTGCCGAGCGTCCCAGCCTCACGCTCACGCGGCGTTTCCGCGCGTGCCCGGAAAAAGTCTGGGCCGCGTGGACCGACCCGGAAAGGCTGATCGCCTGGTTCTGCACGACGAAGGCCCGGCCTGGCTCGATGCGGGCCGACCTCGATGTCCGCGTCGGCGGCCGATACCGCATCAGCTTCGACATGATATCCGGCGAGCATTCCGAGGTCGGCGGCATCTATCGCGAGGTGGTGCCGCACGAGCGTCTGGTGTTCAGCTGGGCCTGGCATTCGACGCCCGAGCGCGAGTCGCTGGTGACTGTGTCGATCAGGCCCGATGGCGACGGCGCCCTGATGGTCTTCACGCATGAACAGTTCTTCGACGAGGCCGCCCGCGACAATCACGCGAGGGGATGGAACGAGCTTTTCGCGCAGCTGGAAACTCTCCTTGCCTGAATCTCGGGAATCATGCAGTCGCAACAAGTTCTGATTTGCCCGCGGCCTCGACATGATGAACGCCGCTGTCCACCATCTCGATCTCACTCCGCTCGGGCGCCATGAGGAAGGCCTGCCGTATCCGATGGATTGGGTGCGGCTACGTGACCAGTATCAACCGGCCGCCGCTGGGGCATCATGCTGCGATAGACGCGCGCAATGCGTGCGTCATCCCGGGGTTGCGAAGCACGAAGCTGGAATCACAGTATTCTCAGGGGCGCAAGTGTGCCCCAGAGTCCGATGCTGTCGCATCGCCCATGACCATTACAGGAAGGAACCCGCATGGCCTATGTCGACGGCTTCATTGTCGCAGTCCCGAAGAAAAATCTCGCCGCCTACAAGAAGCTGTCGAAGCTGTGCGGCAAGGTCTGGCGCGAGCACGGCGCACTCGATTACCGGGAATGGGTGGCGGACGACGTCAAGGTCGGCAAATGGACTTCGTTTCCGCGCGCCGTGAAGAAGAAGCCCAATGAGACCGTCGTATTCGCCTGGATCACCTACAAGTCGCGCGCCTCGCGCGACCGAATCAATGCCAAGGTGTTCGCCGACCCGCGCCTGAAGTCGATGAAGGATGCGCCTTTCGACGCCAAGCGCATGATCTACGGCGGCTTCACTAATCTGGTGACGGCCTGACGCAGCTTGCCGGACGGAATTTCACAAACCTCTTTGGATAACCGTCCGCGCGTGCTGGACGCTCGCGCGGGCGGGAAGATATTGTTTACGCACATTTTTCTGGCTGCACAGAAAAACAAGAACCGCTGCGGTCCGGGGCGTTCGTTTGAGCATACAGGTGGCGATCTTAAAGGTGTTGGCGAGTCATAGTAGCGGTCGCGCGACACTTTCCTCGCTTAGCCGGGACATTGCGATCCTCACTGCCAGCGGCTCCGAATGGAGTGCGCGGATGAGGCGGCTCGCCACCCGGGTGCCTTCGATCGATATTTTCGGCAACGGCCATGTGCGTCGCGATGACGAGGGCTGGGAGATCACGGCCGAGGGGCGCGCTTTCCTGGACATGCTCGAAGCGGTCACGCAGGATAATCTGGCGCTGGAGACAGAGCCGCAGGACGGAGCCGCCGCCGGCGCGACCGAACCGGATAAGGGCGGCGCTCTCATCGTCGTCGGCCAACGCTTCAGGAGCCGCATGCATCTCCCCGGCACGCCGCTCCGCAAGGCGCACGGCAGCGGTAGCAGCGCAGGCATCCGGCGCGGCGACAACGGCTCGAGCTGATTGCGCTTACGTCAGCAACAGCGCCATCCCGGGATCGCCCTTCTGCATCGCGCTCCGGTAGGCCGGACGTTCCCCGATCCGCGCGAGATAGCGCAGGATGTCGGGACAACGCGAAAGATCGTAGGGCAGGAAATAGCGCATCGTGGTCAGCGAAAAAACGATCATGATGTCGGCAGATGTGAATTCGCGGCCTGCCAGATACTCCGTTTCGCGGAGCCGCGCATTGACGAGGTCGAAGGCGCGGTCGACCCGCGCGCGGATCGCCTGCAGTACCGGATTGTCGCCGGCGAGATTGAGCCGGTTCAAGATCATGTTGCGGCCCATCTGGGCCTGCAACGTTCCGTTGGCAAAGTGAAACCAGTAGAGGTAGTGCGCGAAGTCAGGATGCTCGGGCGAGAGCGCGAGCCGTCCCCCGCCATACTTTGCGATGATGTATTCGACGACGGCTCCCGATTCCGCCAGCACCAGCTCGCCATCGGAGATCACGGGAGCTGCGCCGATCGCATGCAGGGCCTTGTAGTCCGGCGGCGCCAGCATGGTTACGGAATCGCGCGCATAGCACTGCAGGGCATAGGGGATTTCCAGCTCCTCGCATAGCCAGACGATTCGCTCGGATTGCGATCTGCCGAGATGGTGGACAGTGAGCATGGCGGCACTCCAGCGCAGGAAGTGCCGTCATTGTTTGCGGCGGCCGGCAAAATTACAAGCCGTGCGCGGTGGCCTTGCGGGTTGACACCGCCCGGCCGGCGGGGAGACTGCGCTTTATGCGCATCACACTGATCCACGCCCTGAAACATTCGATGGTGCCGATCGAGGCCTCCTTCGCAAGATTGTGGCCGCAGGCGCGGCTGATGAACCTGCTCGACGATTCCCTCTCGGCGGATCTCGCACGCGACGGCGGGCTCTCGGATGGCATGACCGCGCGCTTCCTCGATCTGGGGCGCTATGCCGCTTCGACCGGATCGGATGCGATTCTGTTCACCTGCTCGGCGTTCGGGCCCTGCATCGAGGCGGTGGCGGCGGGGCCCGCCCCCCGGGCGGTAGAACAGCCC
>JAEZEU010000362.1 GCA_023432885.1 Pseudomonadota bacterium
GATCGGCGAGGCAACGCGCGAGGGCAAGGGCTGAAACGTCCCGGACCCGCGTTTCCGCCGACAGATCGGACGGTTCCTTCAACTTTACGGCCGGCGCGCCGCATTCCTTAACCCGATATTTACCCTACAGGGAAAAAGTCGGTTTCTGAGGCAGACGACCCGCGCCGAATTCGATTGTCTTCCGATCGGGACGTGCGGGGAGGCTGGGGCGCAGGTGTGGCGCCGGAGTCGGAACCGGACGAGATCATGAATTCGCGCGTATCGTGGAGTATCGACGGCATCGATCCGACCGTGCGCGAGAGGGCTGAAGCAGCCGCGCGCCGCGCCGGCATGTCGCTCAACGACTGGCTCAACGCCAATATCGGCGACGCTCCCCCGGATTTCCGCACCGGCTACGAGCCGCGTCAGGCGTTCCACAGCCAGCAGCACCGCGCCGTCGATGATATCCACCAGCGGCTCGACTCGATCACCCGCCAGATCGAGCAGATTGCAAAACCACGTGCCGAGCCGCACCGCGCGAATGGCCACGCCCCGCGCGGCGAACCTGCCGTTGCGCGGCAGCTGAACGATGCAATTTCCCGCCTCGATGCGCGGCTGTCGCAGATTTCCAACCCGCAAGCCGAGCGGCAGGACCGGCAGCGCCAGGCCGAGATGGTCGAGCGCGCCGCGAGCCAGGTCTATCGCAACTCGCCGCCGCTGAGCCCTTCCAACTTCGATTCTGCGATTGCGGAGATTGCCGCCCGGCAGAACGAGCTCGACGAGCCGCCCGCCGCGCG
The DNA here is from genome assembly GCA_023432885.1 of Pseudomonadota bacterium. GTDB lineage: Bacteria > Pseudomonadota > Alphaproteobacteria > Rhizobiales > Xanthobacteraceae > Bradyrhizobium. Next base: position 777 of record JAEZEU010000362.1, read on the forward strand.
CCAGATGCCGCCGCGTTATGCGCCGCCGATAGCGCCGCAAGCGCCGCAGGCACAATTCACGCCGCAGCAGCAATTCGCGCCCCAGCCCTACCCGCCGTCAATGGCTCCTGCTCCGCAGATGGCGCCGCCCGCGGGCCCGGATTTCTCTTCGCTGGAACGCCACCTGGTCAAGATCACCAGCCAGATCGAGGCGCTGCAGCGTCCGGACCACGTCGAGCAGTCGATTGCCGCCTTCCGCAGCGAGCTCGCCGAGATCCGCCACGCCATCACCGAGGCGATGCCGAGGCGCGCGATCGAATCGATCGAGAACGAAATCCGCTCGCTGTCGCGCCGGATCGACGATACCCGCCAGAGCGGCATCGACGGCCAGGCGCTGGCCGGCATCGAGCGTGCGCTTACTGAAATCCGCGAGGTGCTGTTCTCGTTGAAGCCCGCCGAGCAGCTCGCCGGCTATGACGAGGCGATTCGCAACCTGCACGCCAAGCTCGACTTGATCCTGCGCGCCAATGACGATCCGTCGACGGTGCATCAGCTCGAAGGCGCCATCGCCGCGCTGCGCTCGATCGCCTCCAACGTCGCCTCCACCGACGCGCTGGCGCGGCTGTCCGACGACGTGCAGATGCTGTCGGCCAAGGTCGACCAGCTCGCCCATTCCGCCACGCACGGCGACGCACTCGCCATGATCGAGCAGCGTATTGCCGCGCTGACCTCGACCATCGAAAGCCGCGAGCAGCACCGCCCGGTCGAGAACAGCGGCAACGAATATCTCGAGAATGCGATCCGCTCGCTGTCCGAGCGCATCGACCGCATGCCGGTCGGCAACGACAATGCGTCGGCCTTCGCGCATCTTGAGCAGCGCGTGTCGTATCTCCTGGAACGCGTGGAGGCCGCCACTGAGCAGCGCGGCAGCACGAACAATCTCGGCCGGGTGGAGGACGCGCTGCAGGACATCCTGCGCCATCTGGAAAACCAGCACGCCAATCTCGCCGCGATCGCCGACACCAGCCGGCAGTCCTTTGCTCCGCCGCCGCAGATGGACCCCGGGCTGATCGATGCCGTGAAGCGCGAGCTTTCCGACCTCCGCTTCAGCCAGTCGGAGACCGAACGCCGCACCCAGGATACGCTGGAGGCCGTGCACTCCACGCTCGGCCATGTCGTCGATCGCCTCACGATGATCGAGGGCGACCTGCGCAATGTGCGCGTCGCCCCGCCCGCGCCGCCCGAGCCGCCGCCTGCTCCGCCCGCGCCGGTGTCAGCCGCGCAGGAAGCGGAAGCGCCGTCGCGGATGACCATGCCGCCGATGCCCAGGCCGGAATTGCCCAATCCGGCCGCCGCGCAGACGCAGTTCGCGGAGCCCGCGCCGCAGGAACATTTCGTCGCCGCGCCCCGCGAATTCGGCGCTGCCGAGCCCGCATCGTCCGGGCCGCCGCCGCTGCCTGCGGCAATGCCGGCGACGCCGCGGGCGATCAGCGAAATCCTGGTGCCGCACGCCACGGCGCGCGCCGCCATCGAACCCGACCTGCCGCCGGACCATCCGCTCGAGCCCGGCACGCGTCCGACGCCGCGTTCGACACCGTCGGAGCGCATCGCAGCTTCCGAAAGCGCGCTCAGCGAAATCCCCGCGCCCGTCGGACCAAAGGAGCCGGTCAGCACGTCCAGCTTCATCGCCGCCGCGCGCCGTGCGGCGCAAGCGGCCGCCGCCAACGCGCAGAACGACAAGCGTCCGGCGAAGGCGGCCAAGGCCGCGCCGGCCGCGAAGACCAAGGACAAGCCGAAAGACAAGGAAAAGTCGGCCGCCGGCACCGAAGGGTCGTCCATCACCTCGAAGATCCGTTCGCTGCTGGTCGGCGCGAGCGTGGTGGTGATCGTGCTCGGCACCTTCAAGATGGCGATGAACCTGCTCGACTCCGGCTCGGCCCCGCCGATGCCGTCGATGGAAGAGTCGGCGACCGCGTTGTCACCCGCCGACAAGGCCGCCGCTCCCCCCGCTTCGCCCGCCCCCGTCGCGCCGTCGATGACCTCGCCGACGCCGCTCGGGCGGCAGTCGAACAACTCAGCGGCGCCGAACATGCTCGACGGCACCCAGATCACGATCACGCAAGGCGCGTCCGCGCCGGTCGCAGCTCCGGTCGGCCCGAGCGACGTCACCGGCTCGATCGCGCCGGCCCCTGCCCCTGTACTGGCGCCGAAGGTCGGCCGCATCGGTCAGGTGCAGGTGCCGCCGACCGAACAGCTGCCGGAAGGAATTGGCGGACCCGTGCTGCGCGGCGCGGCGCTGAAGGGCGATGCGTCGGCCGCCTATGAGGTCGCAATGCGCTTTGCGGAAGGCAAAGGCGTGCCGGCGAATCTGGACGAGGCCGCGAAATGGTACGACCGCGCGGCCAATGCCGGCGTGGTGCCGGCGATCTTCCGGCTCGGCACCTTCTACGAAAAAGGCCTTTCGGTGAAGAAGGACGTCGACATCGCGCGGCGCTACTATCTGCAGGCCGCCGAGCGCGGCAACGCCAAGGCGATGCATAATCTCGCCGTGCTCGACGCAGACGGCAGCGGCAAGGGCGCCGACTACAAGAGCGCATCACAGTGGTTCCGCAAGGCGGCCGATCGCGGCGTCGCCGACAGCCAGTACAATCTCGGCATTCTCTATGCCCGCGGAATCGGCGTTGACCAGAATCTCGCCGAGTCCTTCAAATGGTTCAGCCTGGCGGCCGCACAGGGCGACGCCGATGCCGGCCGCAAGCGCGACGACATCGCCAATCGCCTCGACCCGCAATCACTGGCCGCGGCGAAACTGGCGATCCAGACCTTTACTGCCGAGCCGCAGCCGGATGACGCCGTCAATGTGAAGGCCCCGGCCAGCGGCTGGGACAATGCAGCGACCCAGGCCAGCGCCGCCAAACCTGTGGCTAGGCCAACCAGGCGCGTCGCGCCCGTGGCGGCTGCCTCGCATTAAATTAGCGTCAGATTGCGACGTCATTCCGCACCGCGGGATGAACTTTTCGGTTGGAAAGACCTACATAGAGCGGGCCGGGGTTTTGGCCGGCAGCAACCGCCAAGGGGTTTTTGTGGAAGACCGCCAGCAACGAGGCAGTGGCCTGCCGGTGCCGCCAGCGCGGCCGTGGGACCGGCCTGCGGCTGCCCCAGGGCGGAGGGTCGAGGAAGCCCCTCAAGAGGGAACAGGAGCGCCCGGCTTCCTGCGCCGCCACCCGATGTCGGTCTTGATCTTCCTGCTGCTCGCTTCCGGCATCCTCATCCAGGCTTGGCGCGACCTGTCGCGGCCCGACGCTTGGGATTACTGGAAGGATCTCTATTCCGCCCCAAGCATGACGTCGACCTTGGCCGGGAATGTCGACCTCGACGGACGCCGCAACGCGATCGTCCTGCGCGGCAAGATCGGTCCGGCCGCGGCAAGCTGGTTCCGCGAGCAGTTGGACCAGGCCAAGCTCCAGCCCGGCGACCTCGTGCTGCTCTCCTCGCCCGGCGGCGATCTCGGCCAATCCCTGATCATGGGGGAGGCCATTCGGGCCCGCGGGCTCGTCACGGCGGTCGGCACCATCGACTCCGCAGGCCAGGTCCGGCCGGGATCCTGCGCCAGCGCCTGCGTGTTCGTCTTTGCCGGAGGCAGCGTGCGCTATGACATCGCGGGCTCCCGGCTGGGGGTCCACCGCTTCACGGCGCGCGGACCCGGCGGCGGCGATCCGGTGGCCGACACACAGCGGACCACGGGACTGGTGCTCGCCTATCTGAAACGGATGGGGATTTCGGCCTCGCTGGTGGAGGCGATGTCGGCGACGTCCGATATCCGCTGGCTGGACTCGCGGCAGGCGATCGAGATGAACCTTGTCACCGCGGAGGCCCGTGGGCTGCGCGGTTGACGCCGGTCCCTGGCCCGACGCATTCATCAACATTACTAACCCGCCCCCGGCCGCCTCACCCGGCCGGCAAAATATTGCCAATTCCTGGATTCTTTAGTCCCGCGCGCGGCTGAATTCAGTTATGCAGGGACGCGGCAACCGGTCCGTGCACGCCCCCGCGCGCGTCATGCGGATTCTTCACTGCCGGCAGATGCTCGACCGATAACCTCGCTGCGTGCGGCCCGCAGGCTGTCTCTCGCGGCGCCACAACAAGAAGCGACCGCGCGTGCAGCTCTTTCTTCCTATCGCCGACATTCCGGTCAATGTCTTCCTGATCCTGGCGATGGGCGCGGCAGTCGGCTTCGTGTCCGGCATGTTCGGCATCGGCGGCGGGTTCCTGATGACGCCGCTCCTGATCTTCGTCGGCATCTCGCCGGCGGTGGCGGTTGCTTCGGTATCGAGCCACATCGCGGCCTCCTCGATGTCCGGCGCCATCTCCTACTGGCGAAGGCGGTCGATCGACCCGGCGCTCGCCATAGTGCTGCTGACCGGCGGCAGTATCGGCACGGCCCTGGGGGTGACGACATTTACCTGGCTTCGCTCACTGGGCCAGCTCGATCTCTTGATCGCCCTTTCCTACGTCATCCTGCTCACCAGCGTCGGCGGCCTGATGTTCTGGGAAGGCCTGCGTGCGATGCTGCGCGCCAACAGCGGCAAGCCGGCGCCGGTCCGCCGATCCGGCAGCCATGGCTGGATCCATGGCCTGCCGCTGAAGATGCGCTTCAAGCGCTCCAAGATCTATCTCTCGGTCATCCCGGTCGTCCTGGTCGGCCTCGTGATCGGCTTCATCGGCGCCATCATGGGCATCGGCGGCGGCTTCATCCTGGTGCCGCTGATGATCTATGTCCTGCGCGTTCCGACCTCGACGGTGATCGGCACCTCGATGGTGCTGACGCTCGTTACCATGCTGTTTGCGACTATGCTGCATGCGGTGACCAATCACCTGGTGGACGCCGTGCTGGCCCTGATCCTGATGGTCGGCGGCGTCACCGGAGCGCAGTTCGGGGCGAGAGCGGGGCAGAAGATCCGGGGCGAACACCTGCGCCTGCTGCTGGGCCTGCTGGTGCTCGCCGTCGGCGTCCGCTTTGCCTTCGAGCTCGGCATCAAGCCGGACGAGCTGTTCACCATCCGGGAAACCGGAGGCGCGTCGTGAGGGCCCGCAGCGCACTCCTTATTTCGGCGCTGGCGCTGGCGGCTATTTTTGCGGCGGGGCCCGCGCGCGCTGAAAAACTTATTGTGTCGGTCTCCAACCACCGCGTCACGGTGACGCCGAACTATTCCGGCGAGGAACTCGTGCTGTTCGGCTCGGTGGAGAAGGAGGCGAACACACCGGCGAACCGCAATTACGACCTCGTCGTCACCATCTCGGGGCCGCGTGCCGACATGGTGACGCGGCGCAAGGAGCGCCGCTTCGGCATCTGGATCAACACCGATTCCCGTCAGTTCGTGCAGGTGCCGACCTATCTTGCCATCTTCTCCAACCGCCCGATCGACGCCATCGCCTCGCCCGCGGTGCAGCGGCGGCAGCAGCTCGGCATGAAGAATGTCGTACTGACGCAGCGCGTCGGCCCGGACTATGCCGACGTCGTGCCGTCGGATGCCTTCCGCTCCGCCTTCATCCGGCTGCGCTCGGAGCACGGGCTCTATCGCGAGTCCAGTTCGGCGGTGACGTTCCTCACCCCGACGCTGTTCCGCACCGGCATTCCGCTGCCGGGCGAAGTGCCGATCGGCACCTACACGATCGACATCAAGCTGTTCGCCGACGGGCAATTGGTGACCCGCACCGAAACCGCCTTCGAGATCGTCAAGGTCGGCTTCGAGCAGTTCGTCGCCACCGCCTCGCGGCAGCACGGCTTTGCCTATGGCCTTGCCACCGTCGCCATGGCCTTGATGTCGGGCTGGATGGCCTCGATCGTATTCCGGAAGGATTAGGTAAACCACGCCGCAGCCATGGCCACCACGCTCAGCCCCATCGCGGCGGTGGACAGCCATCCAAGCCAGTACAGCGGACCGCCGACGACAAAGCGCCCCATGACGCCTTTATGGCGCGCCATCACCATCAGCAATACCATCACCGGCACCGCAAGCACACCGTTGATCACTGCGCTCCAGTACAGCGCCGCAATCGGATTGATCGGCGTGAAATTGAGCGCGATGCCGATTCCTCCCGATAGCGCCAGGACCGCATAGAACGCGACCGCCTCTTTCGGACGGCGCGCGAGCCCCACCGGCCAGCGCCGGCTCTCGCCGATGGCGTAGGCAGTTGCGCCGGCCAGCACGGGGACCGCGAGCAACCCGGTACCGACGATGCCAAGCGCAAATACCCACTCCGCAAGCGGACCGGCGATGGGGCGCAACGCTTCAGCAGCTTGCGCTGAGGTCTGGATGTCGGTCTTTCCCGCTTCGTGCAGCGTCGCCGAGGCGGTGATGATGATCGAGAGGGCGATCAGGTTGGAGAACGCCATGCCCGTTATGGTGTCGGCGCGGATGCGGGAGAACTCCCGGCTTGCGCCGTGATGCCTTTCAATCAGCGGCCGCTTTTTCACGTCGATGCGTTGCTCCTCCGCCTCCTGCGAGGCTTGCCAGAAGAAGAGGTAGGGCGAGATGGTGGTGCCGAGGATGGCGACGACAGTGGTGAGATACTCGCCGTTCCACCTGATTTGCGGAAGCAATATCCCGGTCAGCGCCGACTTCCACGAGATATGGGCGAAGGCGAGCGCTGCGACATAGGCAAAGAGCGACAGCGTGAGCCATTTCAGCACCGCAACGTAGCGCTTGTAGTCGAGCAGTATCTGAGCCACGACCGACACTACACCGTACAGCAGGACATAAATGATGCTGCCTCCGCCAACGAGAAGCTTGGTCGCATCGGCCATCGCGGCAAGATCGGCCGCGATATTGATGGTGTTGGCGATAAAGAGCAGCGTCACAATGACGATCAGCACCCAGCCGGGAAAGTGCCGGCAGGCGTTGCCGGAGATACCGTGTCCGGTGACGCGGCCGACGCGTGCCGAAATCTCCTGGATCGCTGCCATCAGCGGAAAGGTCAGCAGCATGATCCAGCCGATGCCGTAGCCGAGCTGCGCGCCGGCCTGGCTGTAGGTGCCGATTCCCGAGGGATCGTCGTCGGCGGCCCCGGTGATCAGGCCGGGTCCGAGCGTGTCGAGAAAAGCGCGCAAGCGGGATCGCTCGCTCGGCTTTTGCGAGGGCTCAGATCCTGGTGATTTGCCGTCCGTACCACGCGGCGGTTTCGTTTGCCTCGTCATGCTCGTGCCTCAACACGCGACAACGAGCCGATCCAGCGTTCGGTTCCCGTTCCGGAACTGAGACGCATCGTAAATTGCCGGTGGCTGAGCAGCAGTCGGAATCAATAGCACCGCGAGGCGGCAATCGCATGCAGCTGGTTATCCCCGAGGACATGCGCCACGAAATCCGGCGCGCCGAAGATCCGGGTGAAAGCTTGATCGCGGATGCTGAGGCCCCCGGCATATGCGCCGAAGGCAGGCATCACGGCGCGCTCGCCGTCGCTGGCAAAACAGCGACGCTCGGTGGCGCGGCCGCGGGTGGCGACGCGCGCCTTGGGATGCAGATGGCCGGCGATCTCGCCGAACGTGCCCGTCGGCTCATGGCGGAAGGCGATCGGACCGATGCAGACCTCGCTGGCGACGACGCCGCCCAGATCGGACGGCAGCGCGGGATCGTGATTGCCTGCGATCCAGATCCAGTCCCGGCCGACCTGCATCGCCGTGATGGCGCCGCGATCGATATCGGACAGGCGCCGATGCGCGTCGCAGTCGTGAAAGCTGTCCCCGAGCGCGATCACCATGCGGGGATCGTGGCGGGCGATCACGACGGCAAGACGGCCCAGCGTCGCGGCGGTGTCGTAGGGCGGCAACAGCAGGCCGCGCGCGGCGAAGCTCGAGCCTTTTTCCAAATGCAGGTCGGAGACGACGAGCAGGCGCTCTGCTTCCCAATAGAGCGCGCCGGAAAGATCGGCAACCAGCGCGACACCGGCCACGTCGAAGGCGCTTGTAGTAGCAACGGAAAGGGCCAGATTTTTCGTCATGGCCGGGCATAGCCGTCTGAAGGACGGCGTTGCTTCCGCTCGCCTATGCCCGGCCATCCACGTTCGTGTTGCTGCACGAAAGACGTGGATGCCCGGCACGAGGCCGGGCATGACGAAGCGGTTACATCTCGGCGCACCAGACGCATTCCCTAAGACATCGCCTCTTTCACCAGTTCGTCCGCGGCTTCCGCCAGAAGCTCGTCGGCCGCTTCGCCGTAAACGGATTCGCGGCCGATTTCCAGCATCACGGGCACGGCGAGCGGCGAGACGTGATCGAGTTCCCGATGGGTGATTCGTCCCTGGATCCGCCTGAGCATATCACCCAGGCGCTTGAGGTCGAGCAGCCCGGTGGCGGCGTCGGCACGCGCGGCGCGCAGCAAAACATGATCGGCCTGATGCTTGCGCAGGACGTCATAGACGAGATCGGTGGAGAACAGGACCTGGCGGCGGTTCTTCTCCTCACCGGTGAAGCGGCGCGGGATCAGGCCCGAGATCAGCGCGCAGTTCCGGAAGGTGCGCTTCATCAGCGCGGATTCGGCAAGCCAGGCCTCGAGATCGTCGCCGAGCATGTCGGGCGCGAAGAGATTCTCGAAGTCGATGCTGCCGTGGCGGACCAGATGCGAGATATCGCCGAGGCCCCAGATCGCAAGAGCATATTCATTGGCGACGAAGCCGAGCGGCCGGGCGCGGGCGCGTTCCAGCCGTCGCGTCAAGAGCATACCGAGCGTCTGGTGCGCAAGGCGGCCCTCGAAGGGATAGCAGACCATGTAATGCTTGCCGCCGCGCGGAAAGGTCTCGACCAGCAGTTCGCGCACGGCCGGCACCTTGGAAAAATCCTTCTGCAGGGTCAGCCAGTCGTGCACCTGCTCCGGCAAGACGTCCCATTGCCGGCGATCGTCCAGCAGCTTGCGCACCCGTTCGGCGAGATAAGTCGACAGCGGAAATTTGCCGCCCATGTAGGACGGCACCTTGGCGTCCTTGTCGCTGGCCCTGGAAACATAGACCTGGTCTTCGACCAGCGCCTCGTATCGCACCACCTCGCCGCCGAACACGAAAGTGTCGCCGACCACAAGGCCTTCGATAAAGGCCTCCTCGATTTCGCCGAGCATCTTGCCGCCACGCGCTATGGCGCCGGTCGATCCTGCCCCGCCGCGGCGCGAGCGCACCAGCTTCACCTTGAGCATGGTATCTTCGACGATGGTACCGACGTTGAGGCGATATTGTTGCCGAACCCGCGGATTGGCGACGCGCCACCTTCCCTGCTTGTCCTGCTTGATACGGGCAAAACGTTCATAAGTCTTCAGCGCGTAGCCGCCGGTCGCGACAAAGTCGATGATGTCGTCGAAGTCGGCGCGGGTGAGACCCGCGTACATCGCCGAGGTGATGACCTCCGCATAGAGCTCGTCGGCGAGGAACGGCTCGCCGCAGGCGCAGCCGAGCACGTGCTGCGCCAGAACGTCGAGCGCGCCGCTGCGAAGCGGCGGCGTGTCCTGCGCATTCTCGGCGATCGCATCGATGGCGACGGCGCATTCCAGCACCTCGAAGCGGTTGGCCGGGATCAGCACCGCGCGCGAGGGTTCGTCGAGGCGGTGGTTGGCGCGGCCGATTCTTTGCATAAGTCGCGAAGAGCCTTTCGGAGCGCCGACATTGATGACGAGATCGATGTCGCCCCAGTCGATGCCGAGATCGAGCGAGGAGGTGCAGACCACGCCGCGCAATTTGCCGGCGGCCATGGCATCCTCGACCTTGCGGCGCTGGGCGACATCGAGCGAGCCGTGATGCAGCGCGATGGCGAGGCCATCGTCGTTCATGCGCCAGAAATCCTGGAACAGCATTTCGGCCTGGCTGCGCGTATTGACGAAGATCAGCGTGGTCTTGTTGCGCTTGATCAGCTCGTACATTTCGCCGAGCGCGTGGCGCGCGGTGTGGCCCGCCCAAGGCAACCGCTCCCTGCTGTCGAGCATTTCCACGATCGGCGCTGCGGCGCCGCCAGCAACGACGATGTCCGCGGACGCCGGTTTGCTCTCATGCTGCGGCATTAGGAAACGCGCGAGCTGCTCGGGCTCGGCGACGGTCGCCGAAAGCCCGATGGCGCGCACGTCAGGGGCGATGCGCCAGAGCCGCGCTAGGTCTAGCGAGAGCAGATCGCCGCGCTTGGAGGTGACCAGCGCATGCAATTCGTCGAGCACGATGCGCTTGAGCGACGCGAACAGATAGGGCGCATCATCGGAAGCGAGCAGCAATGCGAGTTGCTCGGGCGTGGTCAGCAAAATGTCCGGCGGATAGCGTCGCTGCCGTTGCCGCCGCGATACCGGCGTGTCGCCGGTGCGGGTCTCGACCTTGATCGGCAGTTTCATCTCGGCGATGGGCGTATCGAGGTTGCGGGCGATGTCGACCGCGAGCGCCTTCAAAGGCGAGATGTAGAGGGTGTGCAGCCCGCCGGTGCGCTTAACGCCGCGGCCGGTGGAGACGAGGCTCTTGCCATCCATGGCCACCGGCGAGGAAAGCTCCACCAGCGTCGGCAAAAATCCTGCGAGCGTCTTGCCGGCGCCGGTAGGCGCTATGAGCAGCGCCGAGCGGTTGTCGCGCGCCTTCGCCAGCAGCGCCAGCTGATGCTCGCGCGCTGACCAGCCGCGCGCGGCGAACCATCCCTGGAAACGGTCGGGCAGCAGTTCCGCCGTCGCCGGGGGCGCTGTTTGTGTCGAGGAAAGGAGGTCAGGCGACGGCACGGGGCAAGAGGTACGCCGTCCGGCAGGGTTCGTCGAGGGTTAGCCGCGCCGGCAGCCGTCGTTCCGGGTCACCTTCTTATCAAGGTGCCAGTTGTTGTCATTGTCCGCCGACATTTCGATTCCTGGCTGTTAGCCATTTTATGGCCAGGAACTCCCAGCCTGAGTCAGGGTTCACGCCTAACTTGGGGTTAGGGTCATCGCGACGTTAGCTGCGTCGCGGCGACCTGTCTACATAACGCTTGATGATCCGGGCGATGTTTTCAAACCCGCGCTTGGCGAAATAGCACGCAACGATGAGGTTCGCCATCGTGCCGCAATCCCGGCCAGCGGATCAGTGCTGCCGAGCCCTAGAACCTCGTCCCAAATCAGGAGCTTGCCGAAGTACACCGCGACGCAGTTGCCCATGATCTTGTCGGGCTCGTACCAGCGGCCAACCCGGCAATCCGGTAATCTCTGCCGTCTGCGCCGCGGTCCGTCTTGGCCTCTACGGCCTGATACCGGGACTTCGCCGCCCACCAGTCGCTTGGCGATGGCCGAAATCACGCATGACGATGGCATTTGCCCAGCGTTTCTCATTCGCTGCCTTGAGCGCTACGAGATCGACCATGCGTTGCCCTGTGCAAAAAAAGCCGCCCTGTCGGACGGCTGTTGGACGGCTAAGTTGTGGATGCAGGAGGGGATCGAATTAGATGTCTCTCACAGCATGTAGCCCCAGAAATTGGTTTGAGCGGCTGTGCCGGCCACAGTCTTGCTCGTCGAGCCGTCAGCCCGGACGCGAACGCCGTAAGCGTTCGACCCGTTCGCAACGTCGATGATCGAAGTAGAGATCGAAATTGAGGCCTGCGAGGTTGAGAACGGGAATCGTTCTGTCTTGATTGCGGTCCCGTCCCTGGTGATCTCTATCGAAACGGGATTGTCGCTGTCGAGCCCACCCGTAAATTGTGCGGTCGCGTGGAGTACTACAGTCCCGGCGGGAGGCGTCCATACGTTGAAGTCGAAGTAACCGCCGACATCGAATGCTTCCGTTGACCAGGTGAGAGAGTTTTCAACGCCCCCGGTAATACCCGTCTGACTGGTACCGTTTTTGTGGACGTGGAAGCGGGGAACAAGATCGTATATTCCTCCATCAGCAACAATGCCGGGCTGGTCGCCGGGGAAATAGGTCTTGCTGCCGCCCGTGCCCGTCGTAATCCTTCCGCCGGTGGATGCAGAGTAGCGGCGACCCGTAACGGAGCCCCTGAATGTAACGCCGCTGCTTTCAACGATGCCGTTGATGTTGGCAACCGCGAATCCAATGCTGAAATCCGGCGCATCGATCGCTGTCACCTCGCCATCGAATGCGAAGATGATACCGAGCGTGTCGGCCAGCCAATGATACTGACCGCCACCACTGATTATCTCGTCTCGGCCGTCCGCCTTGACTGTTTCGGCGTGGTCCGTACACCAAATGTGCGCCATGGCCACATCGCCGAAGTTGATATCGGCATAGACCAACTTGGACTTGCGGGTAACAAAGAAGCCATACGAACTAGCGGACTCGATCTTGAGCCCTCTGACGTCGATATCGGCACCATCCGTCAGTGTAAAGCAACCTTTTGCCGTCGAGATAAGAACATTGGCCGGCGTCGTGAGATCGCCGCGGATTGCGAATGTTCCCTTCCCAACATGCCGGTCAACAACTGAAACCTCGTCGTTGTACTCTCCATCACCAACTTGCAGGGTGACGTTGTATCCAGCAAAGTCGAGACTGTTGGTGATGAAGTCTATACCGTGTTGAATGGTGGCCCATGCACCGCCCGATGTGTTGGCTAAGCCGTTGTTGCTATCGCTGCCGTCCGTGCGAACGTAATAGGTGCGATCATCGGTCAGCTTTGCCCGCCTTGGCTCAAGAGCCGACAAATGGAGCCCATCGAGAGAGTCTCGCGGGGCATGGACATCGAAGCCGAACGCATAGATCAGCCCGTTCTTTACGCGCGTCAGCGGCCACGCCGTGGTAACAAGCGCCGGAAACAGCGTTCGGAATTTGGCCTTCAGCGCCATGTCCGTTGCCCCCCAAGAACGGCGATCGTGCCGTCAATCAAATCCGTGATGAAAGCGTCGGATCGTGACCTTGATCCCGAGCCGGCACGTGCGGGCACACAGGCTGTTCAGGTCCGTATCCTCGAATTGCCATTGAAAGCCCCGCCCCGGTATCGTCACCTTGCCATTGCCGATCGTCGCCGTGGCGCGCGTGCAGCCGTTCATTTCCTTGATCGTCACTTCGATGGCGAGCGGGCTTTCGGTTATCAAATCCGTGGTTATGCCGTCGGCTTCGCCAATGAGTTCGACCACTTCGCTGCGCCGAGTGGCGCGGTTGGAAACGGCGCAAAGCGCGAGCCCCCGATGCGCAATTGCTCATCGGGGAACCTGGAGATTGCGGAGCCGATGCTGCGCATCGTCCGGAATGGCTAATTCGGCCGAACCTACTCCGTCACGGGCTTGTCGGAGATGTCCCAGTCCTTGCCGTTGAAGATGGAGATGTAGAGCGTCTTCATCGGCGTGTAGTCCGTCGGCGTGTAGCTGAAATTGACGCCGTCGAGGAAGTACGGCGAGTGGAAACCGGCGAGCGTGGTCGCATGCTTCAGCACATTGGCCCGGGTGAGGTCATCGCCGCAGCGGCGCAGGATTTCCGCCATGGTCGCGACCTGGCCATAGCCCGCGAAGGCGATCGTGTTGTCGGGGTCGACGGTCGGCAGGTATTTCTTGCGCAGCTCCTCGAACGCCATCACGTCCGGATCCTTTTCCCAGCGCGGCACACCGACTTCCTTGGCGTAGCGGATGGCGACAATATCCTTGGCGTTCTCGAAACCGGCGGCGCTCAGGATGGAGCGGCCGGTCGATCCGGCCGACAGGAGCTGCAGCGGTTTCCAGCCAAGCTCCGCTACTTTGCGGATCGACTGCGACGTCGCCTTGCCGGTGGTGATGTTATAGAAAACGTCGGCGCCGGACTTGGAGAGGTTGATGACCTGGGAATCGATCGTCGGCTCGGTGAGGTCGTAGGTCTGCTCGATGATCACCTTGGCGGTGCCGCCGGCCTCTTCCAGGACCTTCTTGAACGGTCCGAGGAAGTCGCGGCCGAAATCGTCGTTCTGGTAGAGGATGCCCACTTTGGCGTTCGGCTTCACCGCTACGACATGCTTGGCCAGGATGCGCGCTTCGGTCGGATAAAGCGGCAGGCCCGCCATGGTCCATTTGAAGTTCTTCGGATCGTTCCACTTGGAGGCGCCGGTGTTGAGCAGGAGCTGCGGCACGCCCTTGGAATTGAGATATTTGTGCACGGCGGTCTGGGGCGCGGTGCCGAGCGAGCCGTACAGGGCCAGCACCTCCTCCTGCTCCACCAGACGGCGCGTCGCCTCGACGCATTTCGGCGCGCTGTAAGCGTCGTCCATGGTGAGGAATTTCACCTTGCGCCCGTTGATGCCGCCCTTTTCGTTCAGCATCTGAAAATAGGCCTCGCCGACGCGCCCGAGTACGCCGTAAAGCGAACCGGGGCCGGAATGCGGCACGGTCTGGCCGAGCTTGATTTCGGTGTCGCTGGCGCCGGGATCGTATTTCTTTTCCGCGGCCCACAGGTAAGGCGCGGGCAGCACAGAAGCGGCGATGGCGGATAGCGCGGTTGCGCCGAATTCGCGTCGGGTTTGTTTGTTCTTCATTGTCGTTTCCTTCCTGAGGGAGATTTAATCGAACATTTAATTAAGCGGCGCAATAGCCGTTTGGTCGCAGTAGTGCCGCCATTCGCCAAGCGCGTAGCGTGTAGACTCAAGTTTTTGAAGCGACGACGACAAGGCCGGGAACGGGCGCGTTTCCCTCGTCGCGCGGCGAGGCTTCCTCAAGATGGGCAAGCTTCAGGCCGGCATCCCCAACTGCCGCGCGTACATATTCCGTGCCATGGGCGTAGCGCAGACCATCGCCGAGAATGACGCCGTCGCCCGCATGCCTCTCCGTCGTGAAGGCAAGGAGTCCGCCGGGTGCGAGCACACGATAGGCCTGCTCGAGCACAGGCGTGAGGTCGGCGACATACACCATCGCATCCGCCGCCAGAATGAAGTCGGCGCCGGCATCGCGCTTGCCAGCGAGGCCAGCCACCATGTCGGCCACTTCGAGCTCGGCATAGAGACCGGAGGCGCGCGCCTTCTCGATCATGCGAGGCGACAGATCGACACCGATGAAGCGGTCGACATTTTTGGCAAACGCCGCCGCACCAAGACCGGTGCCACAACCAAGGTCAATGCCGCGCTTGAAGAACGCCGGTTTTTTCGCCGCAAGCACGGCCTTAAACAGCAGCGAAGGGCCGCGATAGCGCAGATCATTGAGCAGCGCCTCCTCGAAACGCGGCGCATACTGGTCGAACAGCGACTGCACATAGCCGGCCGGCATGGCCGAGAGCGGCTCGGCGCCAAGCTGCATCAGGCGGAGGGCGGCGCCATGGCGATCCTGCGGATCGGCTTCGCGCGCCTTGCGGAAGGCTTCGATCGCCGCGTCGCGCTCGCCAATCTGTTTCTGGATTTCGCCGAGGGCAAACCAGGCGGAGGCGAATCGGGGGGCCAGCTCCACCGCCTGCTGCAGCAGATCGGCCGCCGCCGGCAGGTCGCCGCGCTGATGCAGATCGCGCGCAAAATCGTAGCGGCGGTCCGCGATCAGATCGCCGGAAGACAGGAACAGGCGCGCTGGCATGCAATGAAAATTTCTCCGGGATGGATGCGCGCGTCAAGCCCCCGCGCCTGACGGCTAAACATCGCAGCCGGCCTGCCTATATTACGGCAATGCGCCCGCACGAAATTCTAATCCCTACTCCCGCCGGCCTGTGCTGCAAGCCGGGCGGCTTCCATATCGACCCCGTGCGACCCGTGGAGCGGGCGGTGATCACCCACGGCCATTCCGACCATGCGCGGCCGGGCCATGGCGCGGTGCTGGCGACGCAGGAGACGCTCGACATGATGAGGCTGCGTTACGGCGAGAATTTCGCTCGCCGCACGCAGGCGGTCGCCTATGGCGAGGAAATCAGGGTCGGCGACATCAGGATCAAGTTTCATCCGGCGGGCCATGTGCTGGGCTCGGCCCAGGTCGCTGTCTCCTGCAAGGAGACCTGCATCGTCGCCTCCGGCGACTACAAGGACGCACGCGACCCCACCTGCACGCCTTTCGAACTGGTCCCCTGCGACGTCTTCATCACCGAGGCGACCTTCGGCCTGCCGGTGTTCCGGCATGGCGATGCCGCGGAGGAAGTGAAGAAGCTGCTGGCATCGGTGACGCTGTTTCCGGAGCGGGCGCATCTGGTCGGGGCCTATTCGCTCGGCAAGGCCCAGCGCGTGATCGCACTGTTGCGCGAGGCCGGATACGACGCGCCAGTCTATCTGCATGGCGCGATGGAGAAGATTACCCGATACTACCAGAGCCGCGGGGTCGCCCTCGGCGAGTTGCGCCTGGCGCGCGGGATGAAGAAGGCCGACCTCGCCGGCACCATCACCCTGGCGCCGCCGTCGGCCACATCGGATCTGTGGACACGGCGCTTTCCCGATCCCGTGACCGCCTTCGCCTCGGGCTGGATGCGGGTGCGTGCCCGCGCCCGCCAGCGCGGGGTCGAGCTGCCGCTGGTGATTTCGGACCATGCCGACTGGGACGGGCTGACGGCGACGATCGCTGCGACCGGCGCCGGCGAGGTATGGGTCACCCACGGCCAGGAAGACGCGCTGGTGCACTGGTGCAAAGCCCAAGGCCTTGCCGCGCGGCCGCTCGACCTCGTCGGCTATGGCGACGAGGATGAGGGGGAGGCCGCACTCAGCGACGAGGCCGAAGCATGAACCGCTTCGCCGAATTGCTGGACCGTCTCGCCTACGAGCCCGGCCGCAACAACAAGCTGCGGCTGATCACGGCCTATTTCCGCGAGGTCGGCGATCCCGACCGCGGCTATGCGCTGGCGGCGCTGACCGGCGCGCTGTCGTTCAAGCATGCCAAACCCGGGCTGATCCGCGACCTCATTGCCGAGCGCACCGACCCCGTCCTGTTCGGGCTGTCCTACGATTATGTCGGCGATCTCTCGGAAACGGTGGCGCTGATGTGGCCGAAGGCGACGCTGCCGGCTGGCCACAACAATCCCCCTCCCCCGACGCTCGCCGAAGTCGTCACCACGCTGCGCACGCTCGGCAAGACCGAGCTGCCAAAGCAGCTGTCGCGCTGGCTGGATGAGCTTGACGAGACCGGGCGCTGGGCGCTGCTGAAACTCGTCACCGGCGCGATGCGGATCGGTGTCTCGGCACGGCTCGCGAAGACGGCTGCCGCTGCGCTCGGCGACAAGGACCCGCATGAGATCGAGCTGATCTGGCCGGGGCTCGCGCCGCCCTATCTCGATCTCTTCGCCTGGCTGGAAGGCCGGGGCGACAAGCCGGTCAACCGCGATGCCGCACCGTTCCGCCCGGTGATGCTGGCGCATGCGATCGAGGACGAGGATTTCAAGAATCTTGATCCCGCCGATTTCATCGCGGAATGGAAGTGGGACGGTATCCGCGTGCAGGCGGTAAGCGGCCGCGACTCAAAGGGTCATCTGCAGGCGCGGCTCTATTCCCGCACCGGGGAGGACATCAGCAAGAGCTTCCCGGATTTGCTGCCGTCGCTGCACCTGCCCGGAGCCATCGACGGCGAACTCCTGGTGCTGCGCGAGGGGCGCGTGCAAAGCTTCAACGTTCTGCAACAGCGGCTGAACCGTAAGGTCGTCTCGCCCAAGCTGCTGAAGGAATTCCCCATCCACCTGCGCGCCTACGATCTGCTCGGCGACGACGAGAACGACTTGCGCGAATTGCCGTTCACGGAACGGCGCGAGCGGCTGCAGGCGTTCGTCAACAAGCTGGACGATCCGCGCATCGACCTGTCGCCCACCGTGGCCTTCGACAGCTGGGACGCGCTGATCGCTGCGCGCGCAGATCCGGCGAGCGCCGGGGCCGGCGAGGACGCCGATGCCGTGGAAGGCGTGATGCTGAAGCGGCGCGACGCGCCCTATCTGCCGGGACGGCCGAAGGGGCAATGGTGGAAGTGGAAGCACGACCCGCATCTGATCGACGCCGTGCTGATGTATGCGCAGCGCGGCCACGGCAAGCGCTCGTCCTTCTATTCCGACTACACCTTCGGTGTGTGGACCGACGGCGAGGACGGCGAGCAGCTTGTGCCGGTCGGCAAGGCCTATTTCGGCTTCACCGATGAGGAGCTGCTGCAGATCGACCGCTTCGTCCGTCGCAACACCACGGAGAAGTTCGGGCCTGTCCGCCATGTCGTGCACGAGCCCGACCAGGGCCTGGTGCTGGAAGTCGCCTTCGAAGGCTTGCAGCGCTCGCCACGACACAAATCCGGCGTCGCCATGCGCTTTCCACGCATCAATAGGCTGCGCTGGGACAAGCCGCCGCGCGAGGCCGACCGACTTGAGACGCTTGAACGCATGTTAAAGAGCGTGACAGGAAATTAAGGTCTCGCATGCCGCCGGCTGCCATTGACGCACGGGCGCGGGTTCCCCATTTGCCCCGCCGTGCCTATAATGGGCGTGCATCACGCGATGGAGATTTCGATGCCGAATGACGTCAGGGATTTGCCGGCCAGCCATGACGGCCTGTACCGCTTTCTAGGCGGCACGCCGCTGGCAGTGGCATTCCGGCTGATCCTGC
The DNA here is from genome assembly GCA_023432885.1 of Pseudomonadota bacterium. Lineage (GTDB taxonomy): Bacteria > Pseudomonadota > Alphaproteobacteria > Rhizobiales > Xanthobacteraceae > Bradyrhizobium. The sequence goes on from JAEZEU010000362.1 coordinate 19,171, forward strand.
TGTCGATCCTGGTTGGCGTCGTGCTCGCGGCAATCGGCTTCGATCCCTGGAACATCCTTTATTCCATCCGCATGCTGTTCCAGCGGCTGTGGGATCTCGGCTTTGACGCCGTCAACTGGCTGTGGCGCTACTTCCTGCTTGGCGCCGTGATCGTGATCCCGGTCTGGCTGCTGACGCGTATTTTTGGCAGGCGGTAATCCTCAACAGAAAGGTGCGGCAGCCGTGCAACTGCAATTCGTCGGCTGCGGCGACGCGTTCGGCTCCGGAGGCCGATACAACACCTGCTTCCACGTCACGGGCGCCGCGGTCAATTTCCTGATCGATTGCGGCGCCTCTTCGCTGCCCGCCCTGAAGCGGCTCGGCATCATGCGCGACCCGATCGACCTGATCCTGATCACGCATTTCCACGGCGATCATTTCGCAGGGCTGCCGTTTCTGCTCCTTGATGCGCAATTCACCCGCCGCACGCGGCCGCTTGTCGTTGCGGGCCCGCAGGGCATCGAGGCGAAGCTGAAGGCGGCGATGGAGGTGATGTTCGAGCATTCCTCAAAAACGCAGCAACGCTTTGAGCTTGCGGTCATTGAGCTCCAGCCGGAAGAAGCGCGCAGCTTCGGCGGCGTGACCGTCACACCCTTTCCGGTCGTGCATGGCGAATCCGGCGGGCCGTTCCTCGCCTATCGCGTCGAGGCCGAGGGCCGCGTGATCTGCTACAGCGCCGACACCGAGTGGACGGAGACGCTGATCCCTGCGGCGCGCAATGCCGACCTCTTCATTGCGGAAGCCTATTATTACGACAGGATCGTGAAAAATCATCTCAGCCTGAAAACGCTTGAAGCGCATCTCGGTGCAATCAACGCAAAGCGGCTGATTCTCACCCATATGAGCGACGACATGCTGGGCAGGCTGGACAAGCTGCCCTACTCTGCTGCAAGGGACGGCATGATCGTCGAACTGTAGCGCCCAGTGAATTCCTCCTCGCACGTCACCACAAGACAGGTCTTCGCCATCGCCGGGCCCGCGATGATCGCGAACCTGACGACGCCGTTGATCGGCATCGTCTCGACCACCGCGATCGGCCGGCTCGGCGACGCCACGCTGCTCGGCGGCGTCGCAATGGCGTCGGTGATTTTCGATTGCCTGTTCTGGTTGTTTGCGTTCCTGCGCATGGGGACGGTCGCCTTTACCGCGCAATCGCTCGGCGCCGGAGAAACCAGGGAGCTGCATGCGATCCTGGTGCGCGGCCTCATCGTGGCCGGGATCGTCGGCCTTGCCTTGATTGCGCTGCAGGTGCCGCTTGCCGCGGTCCTGCTCGGGGCAATGGGCGGCAGCGAGGGGGTGACGCGGGCGGCAAAAACCTACTTCACGATCCGGATCTGGTCGGCGCCGCTGGCGCTGGCCAATTACGTCGTGCTGGGCTGGCTGATCGGACAGGCCCGCGCCACGCTGGCGCTCGGCGTGCAGATCGCCATCAACATCATCAACATGGCCGCAACGATCCTGCTGGTGCTGGTCGCCGATCTCGGCATTGCGGGCGCCGCCATCGCCGCCGTGATTGCCGAGGCCGCCGGTCTTACCATCGGCGGGGTGATCGCGCAGCGGCTGGCCTCGGGTCATCCGCCACTTTCCAGCGCCCAGCTTTTCGAGCGCGACAAGCTGATGCGAATGCTCTCGGTCAACCGCGACATCATGATCCGCACTGCAGCGCTGATCGCGGCATTCCTGTTCTTCACCGCGCAGGGCGCGCGCTCCGGCGACACCGTCCTGGCCGCGAATGCCGTGCTCAACAACTTCCTGCTGATCAGCGCCTTCTTCCTCGACGGCCTTGCGAACGCGGCCGAGCAGCTTTGCGGCCGCGCTTACGGCGCGCGCTCGCGCGACGAGTTTTCCCGCGCGGTGCGGCTTGTCGTGTTCTGGGGCTTTACCTTTGCCCTTGTCGTCACCGCCGGCTTTGCGCTGTTTGGCCCCACGCTGATCGACGTCATGACCGCAAGTGTCGACGTGCGCAGCGGCGCGCGCGACTTCCTCCTGTTCGTGATCGCCTCGCCCCTGCTCGCGGTGTTCGCCTTTGCCTTCGACGGCGTCTATATCGGTGCGACCTGGGCGCGCGACATGCGCAATCTGATGCTGGCGTCGCTGGTTATCTTTCTGGCCGCCTGGTTCGTGTTGCGCGGCTTCGGCAATTACGGCCTGTGGAGCGCGCTGCTCGTGCATTACGCCGCGCGCGGCGGCCTGCAGGCGGTGGCGTATCCGGGGCTGCTGAAGAGGTCGTTCGGGGCATGAAAGCCGGCGTCTCTTCTCCCTCTCGCCGCTCTCGCGGGGAGAGGGTTGGGGAGAGGGACTTCTATCCGCGGATGACGAATGTCGATAGACCAGCACCCCCTCACCCGGATTGCATTTCATGCAATCCGACCTCTCCCCGTAGGCGGGGAGAGGTGAAGAGCGTCACTGCACCGGCCAGTCTTCCGCCGTCAGGGTCGCGGCATCGGCACCGACGATTTCCGACAGCGAGTCGCGCCCGGTGCGCAGCAGCGTCGACGTCAGATCACGCTTGATGTCGTCGATGAGGCCGATGCCCTTGTAGACCAGCGAGGAATAGAGCTGGATCAAGCTGGCGCCGGCGCGGATTTTTGTCAGCGCGGCACCGCCGGAATCGATGCCGCCGACACCCACCAGCGGAAATGCGCCTTCTGCGCGCACATAGGTTTCCGCCACCATGCGGGTCGAGAGGCGGAACAGCGGCCGGCCGGAGAGGCCGCCCTGCTCCTTGGCGCGGTCGGTCTCGCGCAGGGTGGCGGGACGCGTCACAGTCGTGTTGGCGACGATCATGCCGTCGACGCGGCGTGAACGGGCGATTTGCACGATGTCGTCGAGTTCGCTGAGGCTGAGATCGGGCGCAATCTTGAGCAACACGGGCGAGTCACCGGCGTTCTTGCGCACCCGCTCGCGGGCGTCGATCACCCGGGCCAGCAGATCGTCGAGCGCGGCCGACTGCTGCAGGTTGCGGAGCCCCGGCGTATTCGGCGAGGAAACGTTGACGGTGAAATAGCTCGCGACCGGGGCGAAGGTCTCGATCAGCCTGACGTAATCGGCGGTGCGGTCCTCTGAATCCCTGTTGGCGCCGACGTTGACGCCGACAATGCCGCCGTGGCTGGCGCGCGAGGCAAGCCGGCGCAGCACGGCCTCGGCGCCATCATTGTTGAAGCCCATTCGATTGATGATGCCTTCGTCGCGCTCGAGGCGAAACAGCCGCGGGCGCGGGTTACCGCCTTGCGGACGCGGCGTCACCGAACCGATCTCGACAAAGCCGAAGCCGAGCCGCAGCAGCGCATCCGGCACTTCCGCGTTCTTGTCGAACCCTGCTGCCATGCCGACGGGATTTGGAAAATTCAGCCCGAAGGCGCGCACCGCGAGCTTGTGATCGTCCGGCTTCGGGCGCATCGGCGGCAACAACCGCAGGCCCTGGATCGCCAGGCGATGCGCATCTTCCGGATCGAGCCAGCGCAGGAGCGGCAGCGAAAGGGTATCGAATGCCCGGATCACGAGGCGAGCTCCGGCACGTCGTGGGAGCCGTCGGCGCGCGTGCGTAAATCGAGGATCGAGGTGACCGCGCCTAGTTCGAGATCGCCATAAAGATGCGGGAAAAGTTCATTGTTGCGGGAAGGCTCCCAGCGCAGCGCCTCACCCAGCGCATCGGCATCGACCGCGATGAGGAACAGCCCGGTCTGCCCTAAAAAATGCTTTCGCGCGGTCTCGGGAACCTGCGCCGCGGTGGAAAAATGGATGTAGCCGTCCCTGTGATCGTCGGCGCTGCCGCGATAGACGCCCTGCCGCTCCGCCTCGCGCCAAGCCGAAGCCGGGCAGATTTTATAGATCATGCGCAAGCGAGCGGTTCCTGTTTGTCCTTGAGTCCCTTGGGATTTTTCCCGGAGGTTCCGGCACGTCATGTATCGGCGGGCTGCGGCGAGTTCAAGCGCCAAGGCGCTACCATGCCGTGTAGAATTGCCGGAAGCCACCGATTGCGCCAATAATTCCTGCCTTAGCTGCCGGGTTTAGCCCATGGCCAAGCAACCAAAGGCGCGGACGATGCTGACCCACGGCCAGGTGTGGAGCGCGCTCGCCCGGCTTGCCGAGCGCGCGGGCCTGTCGCCTTCGGGTCTGGCGCGGCGCGCCGGGCTCGATCCCACCACGTTCAACAAGTCCAAGCGCATCACGCCGGACGGGCGCGAGCGGTGGCCCTCGACGGAGTCGCTGGCAAAGGCGCTGGCGGCGACCGGCAGCTCGATCGATACCTTTGTGCAACTGATCGGCGATCACGGGCGCGGCATGCACTCGGTGCCGGTACTGGCACTTTCACACGCCGCCCAGCCCGGCCATTTCGATGCACGCGGCTATCCGGCGGGACGCGGCTGGCACGACGTGCTGCTGCCTGTCGCGGGTGAGGCCCATGCGTTTGCGCTGGAAGTTTCCGACGATGCGCTCAAGCCGGCCTATCGCGATGGCGATGTCATCGTGGTGGCACCGGGGACGCCGATCCGTCGCGGCGACCACGTGGTGGTGAGGACGGTGACGGGAGAAGTGCTGATCTGCGAGATGCGGCGGCGCACCGCGAAGACGCTGGAACTCGCCTCGCTCAATGTCGGCGGGCCGGACCGCGAGCTTGCTTCTGAGGATGTGGAATGGATCGCAAGGATTGCATGGACGCGGCATTAAAGCTGGGAAAAGAGCGCCTGGCCCGGCGACGATCAGCACGGCTTCTCCCGGTCCACCCAGCCAACGTCGTGGGCGCGAACATATCGGCTGACAGCTTCCTCGACGGTCGCGAAGAAGTTCTCGTCACCGAACCGCGCAAACAAGCCGAAGCGCTTCAGCTTGTCCTTTACCGGGTCCTTCAGTTCGGCGAAGCACAGCTCAATGCCCATGGCGCGCAGCTCGTCGTCCAGCTCGGCAAGCTCATCCGCCGCGGTGACGTCGACACTGGTGACCGGCTCCGCCGCGACCACGAACCAGCGAACCGGAGTCGGCGAGTCAGCCACCGCATCCAGAACGCTCCGCTTGAAGAATTCGGCGTTGGCGAAGAACAGGGGTGCGTCCCAACGAAACAGCACCAGCCCGGGTATCCGGCGTGCCTCCGGATAGCGTTTGATGTCATGGTATCCCTCGACGCCATCGGCGCGGCCAAGGACCGCGAAGTGCGGACGCCAGCCATCCCACAGGAACTCGATGATGGCGAACACGACCGCCAGACCTATCCCAGGGATCGCGCCAAATGCCACCACGCCGACGAAGCAGACGATCGAGAGCCAGAACTCCCATTGCTGGATACGGTAGATGCGCTTGAGGTCCGCAATCTCTATCAGGCCAATCGCAGCGGCAATCACCACCGCGGCCAGCGCCGTTGTCGGCAAGTCCTGAAGCAGGCTGGGGGCCACGAGCAGCAACAATGCAACCGCCAGCGCACCGGTGACGCCGGTCAGCTGGGTCCGGGCACCGGCGGCTTCGGCGACCGGGGTGCGCGAGCTGCTGCTGCTTACCGGAAAACCCTGGAAGAACCCCGCGGCGAGATTGGCCGCGCCAAGCCCCACCATCTCCTGGTTCGGATCGACATGCGCACCGGATCGCGCCGAGTAGGCCCGCGAAAGCACACTGGTATCGGCGAACGACACCATGGCGACGGCGAAGCCGCCAATCAGCACGGGGAGGATGTCGGCGGTGGTGATCATGGGGATCGCAAATCCGGGCAATCCCTGCGGCAGCGGCCCCAGCACGGCGACATCGAAGCGGGAAGCAAGATCAAGCGAAGCCACGATGACCGTCGCGGCGACGACGGCGATCAAGATGCCGGGAACGCGCTTGCTGCCCCTGAGCAGCATGATCATGGCCAGCGTTCCCGCCCCGACCGCGAAGGTGATCCAGTTCGTCTTCCCCGCCAGCAGGGCCTCGGCGACGGCCCACAGGTCCCTCAGCGGGCCGTTGCTCTCGATCGAGAGGCCAAAGAGATTTGGCAGCTGGCTGACCAGCACCGTGACTGCAATGCCGTTCATGTAGCCGTAGCGGATCGGCTTGGACAAAAGCTCGGTCACGAAACCGAGCCGCGCGACGCCTGCGACAATGCACACCGCTCCGGAAACCACCGCCATCATGGCGGCGAGCGCGACGGCGCGCTGCGGATCTCCGCCGGACAGAGGCAGCACGACGCCGAGGATAATGGGGGCCAGCGATGAGTCCGGTCCCAGCACCAGGATGCGGCTTGGTCCAAACAGCGCGTAGACGAGGAGCGCAATGATCGTTGCGTAGAGCCCGTGGATGCCGGGCACGCCGGATGCCACCGCATAGGCGATGCCGACGGGCACCAGCATCGACGCCAGGACAAGGCCGGCCGACAGGTCATGCCGCAACCATGATGCCTCGTACCGACGGAAGATGTTCAGCCCCGGCAACCAGTGCAGCAGACGAGTTTGGCTCTTCATTGCATCCATCTGGAGGCGCTTTCTTTCCCACGGCGCGGCAGACCAGCTGCCACAGCCGCTGTCGTCCTAGCGCAAGCCGGGACGACATGGGAGAGAACTCGCGGCAAACTACGTCGCGTAGTCCGGCTCCTTGCGGTCGAGGATGCGCTTGAGTGAATCGAAATGCCGCTGCGCCGGCGTCGGCCCCTTGTAGAGATGGTCGTCCATGTAGTCGCGCCTGGTCTTCTCGACCACGGGCGTCGGCAGCTGCTTCAGCCGTTGCCCGGTCCACATCGCGTAAATCTGCACCTGCGCGGCGCGCTCGACATAGTAGAGCTTGTCGTAGGCGTCGGCGACGGTTGCACCGGTCGTGGTGATGCCGTGGTTGGCCATGAATAGCACGCTCTTGTTGCCGATGACGCGGGCGAGTCGCGCGCCTTCCGCCGGGTCCATGGCCGGACCGGTATATTCGTCATCATAGGCAATCGCCTCGGAGAGGCCGACCTCGGTCTGGCCGATCTCCTTGATGCGCGGGTCTTCGAGCCGGGTCAGTGCGCTGGCATAGGGCATGTGGGTGTGGAACACCGCCTTGGCCTGCGGCAACGCCTTGTGGATCGGCGCGTGGATGCAATAGCAGGAGCGCTCGACCTCGCCTTCCCCGCTCTTCACCTCGCTGTCGTCGATCCCGACTTCCATGAAGGTCGAGGCCGTCACCTCCGACCAGTGCGTGCCGAACGGAATCTGGTAGTAGCAGTCGCCCTGGCCGGGCACCACCAGCGTCAGATGATTGAAAATTCCCTCCGAAAAGCCGTGCATATAGGCAAGCCGGTGCGCGGCTGCGAGATCGACCCGCGCCTGCCACTGCTCGGCGGACACGTTGTCGCGAAGCGATTTCGGCGAAACCCTGAATTGCATGCGCGTGCTCCCGTGAGGCTTGTTGTTATCGGGGCAGTATAGCGCAAACGGCAGAACACGGCGGGGGAAATCGCCGCGGGGAGTCATCCGGAATGTGCGGCACAGACAGTGTCGTCCCGGCCAAGCGGAGCGCGAGCCGGGACCCATAACCACCGATGTCAGTGGTTAGACCAAGCTGGAGCTCCAGCCCGCTACTATAACCAGCGGTCGTGGTTATGGGCCCCGGCCTTCGCCTGCCTTCGCCGGGGCGGCGGTCTACGCCGACCTCGCCAGCGCGCCGTCGATCATGGCAATCGCATTCGCAACGCCGTAGACAGCGACGAAGGAGCCGAAGCGCGGGCCTTTCTCCTGGCCGAGCAGCACCTGGTACAGCATGTTGAACCAGTCGAGCGAAACGCCGGGACGGCCGTCCTTGCCCTTCTTCACGGGATCGAGGAACGGCTCGCGGCGGCCGATCTCGTAGACCACGTTCTGGATGTCCTCGGCCGAAGCACCGGCCTCCATGTTGGAGAGCGCATCGCGCAGATCCTGCAGCGCGGCGCGCTCGCTCTCGGTCGGCTCGCGGAACTTCTTCGTCGGCGCCACGAAGTCGCGGTAGTAGTTGATGGCGTAGTTCACCATCGCGTCGAGCTTCGGATGCGTCTGCGGGGTCACGCCGGGGCGGTAGCGGCCGATGAAGCCCCACAGCGTTCCGGCGTTCTCCGCGTTCGACGACGACACCAGCGTCAGCAGCATCTGGAACGTCACCGGCATGTCCACCTGGGGCGGATTGCCCGAGTGGATGTGCCACACCGGATTGGCGAGCCGCTGCTTCGTCTCCTGCTTCGGATAGGCCTCGATGAACTGCTGGTAGTCGTCGACGTTGCGCGGGATCACATCGAAGTAGAGGCGCTTGGCCGCCTTCGGCTCGCGGTACATGAACAGCGCCAGCGATTCCGGCGAGGCGTAACGCAGCCATTCGTCGATGGTGAGCCCGTTGCCCTTGGACTTGGATATCTTCTGGCCGTGCTCGTCGAGGAAGAGCTCGTAGTTGAAGCCTTCCGGCGGCGTACCGCCGAGCGCAGCGCAGATCTTGCCCGAAAGCTTGACCGAGTCGATCAGGTCCTTGCCGGCCATTTCATAGTCGACACCGAGCGCATACCAGCGCATCGCCCAGTCGGGCTTCCATTGCAGCTTGCAGTGGCCGCCCGTGACCGGCAGCGTGACGCGCTCCTTGATCTCGGGATCGTCGTAGCAGATGGTGCCGGCCCTGGCGTCGTGATCGATGATCGGCACATAGAGCACCTGGCCGGTGCGCGGGCAAATGGGGAGGACGGGCGAATAGCTCGCCGCGCGCTCCTCGCGCAGCGAGGGCAGCATGATCTTCATGACGGCATCGAGCCGCTCCAGCATCCGCAGCAGCGCGGCGTCGAACCTTCCCGAGGTGTAGTAGTCGGTGGAGCTGGCGAACTCGTAGTCGAAGCCGAAGGCATCGAGGAAGGCGCGCAGCCGAGCGTTGTTGTGCGCGCCGAAACTCTCATGGGTGCCGAACGGATCGGGCACCCTGGTCAGCGGCTTGCCGAGATTCTTTTCCAGCAGTTCCTTGTTGGGCACGTTGTCCGGCACCTTGCGCAGGCCGTCCATGTCGTCCGAAAAGGCGAGGAGACGCGTCTTGATCTTGTCGTCGGTCAGCACGCGGAAGGCATGACGCACCATGGTGGTGCGCGCGACCTCGCCGAACGTGCCGATATGAGGTAGGCCGGACGGGCCGTAGCCGGTCTCGAACAGCACCTCGTCCTTCGGTTTCTTCTTCAGCCGCGCCACAATCGCCTTGGCCTGCTCGAACGGCCAGGCATTGGATTGTTCGGCGAGCGCTCGAAGGTCGCTGGGGGTGGCAAGTTCGGTGGTGGACATGTCGGACGGGTTCTCCAGAAGGCGCGGAAACTAGCGCTTTCGCGCCGAAAAGTGAAATGCGGCAGGGGCCATCGTCATTCCGGCGCGCGCGAAGCACGAACCATGGTGCGCCCTTGCGCCCCTGAGAATCTCGAGATTCCGGGTCTGGTCCTTCGGACCATCCTTGAATGACGGCGCACAAAGCTCAGAACGGGCTGATCGAGAAATAGCGCAGCCACAGGTCGGTATAGCGGCCTTTTTCCCACACCCGGAACAGCGCCCAGTTCAGCGCCTGGCGCAGGAGATCGTTGCCCTTGCGCACGGCGATGCCGACCCCTTCGCCGAAATAGCGGCTCTCCACGAACGGCCCGCCCGAGAAGGCACAGCATCCGTCCGAATCGGTGCCGTTGACCCAGAACGCCAGCGAGATGGCGTCGCCGAAAATCAGGTCGACCTCGCCGCGGTGAAGCGCTGCGCGCAGCGCGTCGTCGTTGGCGAAGGAACGGATTTCCGCATCGGTGAACATTGCCTTGAGATACGCCTCGTGCGATGTGCCGGCGATGACCCCGACCTTCTTTCCTTCCAGATATTCCGGGCGAACCTCGCTCATCACCGCTTCGCGCCGCGATACGAAGCGCGCGGGCGCGCGGTAATAGGGATCGGTGAAATCGAGCCGCGTGCGCAGTTGCGGCGTCACCGCGAGCGAGGCGATGATAGCATCGCCGCGGTTGGAACTGATGGCGTCGACCAGCGTCTCGAAGCGGCGCATCTGGATGGTGCAGGTGATCTTGATCTCGTCGCACAGCGCGCGCGCCAGGTCGACATTGAAGCCGGCTGGATTGCCGTCGGGCCCGGTGAAATTGAATGGCGGATAATCGGTCTCGGTCAGGAAACGGATCACGGTGATGCGCGACAGGTCCGGGCGGTCCGGCCGCCGCCGTGGATCCCAGAAGCCGGGCACGGCCTGCGGCGCGGCTTCAACCTTGGGCGTCCCCTGCGCCCTCACCTCGTTCGCCGGCCCTGCCACCAGCACAGCCGACAGCGCGCCCGCGAGAGCGACGCTGGGCATATGGAATCGAAACAGCAAGGCGGTCAAAACAGACATTACGGGACAGGTTGTGCGGAATTCAGGGCCTTATAGACCATCCCGGGGGCGAAGCGAGGCCCGGATGGATTAAAACCGGCGGTTAGAAGTAGCGTTTCAGCTCCGCCGCCGCCTCTTCCGGGGTCCGCTTCAGGTTGAAGGGGGCCACGAAATGTCCGTCGCGATCCATCAGATAGATCAGCGCGGTGTGGTCCATGGTGTAGTCGCCCTCCTTCAGCGGCACCTTCTTGGCGTAGACGCGGTAGGCGGACAGCACCTTGGCAACCTGCTCGGGATCGCCGGTCAGGCCCTTCAGACGCGGATCGAAGCTGGAGAGATAATCCTTCATCGCTGCTTGCGTGTCGCGCTCGGGATCGACGGAGACGAAGTAGGCGTTGACCTTGTCGGCGTCCTTGCCGAGCGCGCGCA